>NZ_WTLA01000013.1:0-120063 GCF_011378845.1 Pseudoalteromonas sp. Z9A4 | reverse complement strand
AACTCTGTTTTTAGTCATGTTTTTATTGGCGTAACTATTTGATCATTAACAGAGTTCAACTTCAAGTTTTCTTAAGATCCAACCTATGAGTCTAACTTAAGTATTAATTTCAACCTTAACGTTGGCTTCAACTTTAAAGGTAAACTATTTTAAAATCCTTTATTGATAGTTACTTACTATAAACTCAATGCTTTATCACTATAAAAAATAAGCCCGTAAAATATATTTATTTTACGGGCTTATAAATAAAATTATATTCGGCGCAACTTAACCGTCACTATTTAATTCATCATTTTTATATTTAACGAATGCTTTTAGCAACCTTACCAATGCTCAAACCTTGCACTAAAATAGAAAACACCACTACAGCATAAGTCAGTGCTAATAAAATATCGCGCTCGTTCCCATCAGGTAGTTGCAATACCAGCGCTACCGAAATACCACCGCGCAAACCGCCCCAGGTTAATACTTTCCACGCGCCAGAAGGTAGCCCGAGCTGTTTACCAAAAGTAGTCGTGGTTATACCAACCACCATAAGGCGAGCTAATAACGCAATAATAATAGTTAAACCGGCCGCTATAAATAAGTTACCTGAATAGGCAATCATCACAACTTCAAGCCCGATTAAAACAAACAAAATAGCATTTAAAATTTCGTCAATCAGTTCCCAAAACAAATCAACATATTGACGTGTTTTGTCGCTCATAGCCATACTACGGCCATGATTGCCCACCATTAAGCCCATCATTACCATTGCAAGCGGGCCCGACAAATGCCAATGGCTTGCAAGTGCATAACCACCAATAACGCCCGCTAGAGTAAGTAATACTTCCTCTTGGTAGCTATCAATACTTTTGAGTAAGTAATATAAAATACCACCTAATACCAAACCAAAAACAATACCACCACCCGCTTCAACCGCCAGCGTGTGTGCTACATAATAGGTTGTAGGAATATCACCACTTGATAAAACACCCAATAAAAGCACAAAAATAACCACGCCAATACCATCGTTAAACAACGATTCACCCGCAATCACGGTTTCAATACTTTTGGGCGCACCCGCAGATTGTAAAATTCCCATTACCGCAATCGGATCGGTTGGCGAAATTAATGCGCCAAATAACAAGCACCAAATAAACCCCAAATCAAAACCAAGTAACGGCAATACAAAATAAAGCGCACCTGCAATAATAACTGTAGATAACAACGTACCAACACAGGCCAAAATACCTATTGGCAATTTATAGCGCCTTAAGTCGCTAACATTTACATGCAGCGCCCCAGCAAACAGCAGCATAGAGAGCATGCCATCGAGCAAAACTTCAGTAAAATCTAACTGATCGAGCAAGCTCACTTCGTAATCTATAAGCTCATCAAACCCTAAAAAGCCTAAAAATATAGCGCCAATAGATAAAAGCATTGAAATAACCATAACGCCAATAGTTGTTGGCAAGCCAATAAAACGATGATTCACATAACTTAGTAGCGCAGTAATCGATAAAAATATAGCGCTTATTTCAAGCACAGTTAGGCTGGTTGCAGATACCATGGTTTAGTCTCAGTAAATATGTAGTTGCACCTCGCTCAAGCAAGGCAGAAGAATGTTTTTGTATTTAGTATTATATTAAGTTTTGTACTAAATTATTTATTAGTGCTTTTTATAGGGCTAATTTTTTGTATAAATAGCGACAACAAGTGTACCTAAAATACTGATGTACCGCATTATTATTTCTTAAATTCAGTTTATATCAAAACAAAATACACAAAAAAGCCCATGCTAGGAATTAACCTAGCATGGGCTTTTTTACTCTCGCTATTTTATGTCATGCTTTAGTAAGCACTTTATAAAACGCGTTATAACGGTTTTTTATAACGATAGCTCTTCTTTAGCGCGAGTTAAGTTGTGCGATACCATTGTACTTGTAGACATTTGGTTAGCTTCGTATAAATCAGCTAGGCCGGCCGTGTCATTGTTTGCTTTTAAACGTGCAACACCACGGTTGCTTAATGCGAATGACGTAAGTTGGCGTACTTTAAGTTTAGGGCCATCTGCGTCTTTTAAAAGTGCGATTGCTTGTGTACAAATTGCTTCAGCTTGCGCGTAATTTTTTGACTTAACATTCAGTGCACAGCTATTAAATGATTGCTCAAGTGGCTGTGGCGCTGTTGCAGCTTCTATAACCATTAATTTGTAATTACTTGTACCAGCCATTGCAGCAGCTGAACATGTAAGTAGTGAGCTAAGAGCGATAGTTTTGATAAGAGTAAGTTTCATGGTCGTAGTCCTGTTGGTTAAGCCGTGCTTGTTGCCGACAACTGAACTTTAGTGAATTACCACAAAAACGACAAACGATTAAAACGAACCTAATAAGTGAAGAAAATTAACTTATAGACTTTAGTCTAACAATTAGTGAGCCTTATTTAATAGTGGGGTCGTATTAATTGCAGTGTTAAACGTTCATGGTATATTCACCGATACAATTACAAATTAAATACGAAAAGGAATTCAAAGTGATAAATACAAATTTAATTTCAAACCTTTTAGGTGAACGTAGCAACTTCATATTGATAGGATTAACCGGTAGAACTGGTTCTGGCTGCTCAACAACAGCAAATTTATTAAGTGGCGATAAATTAAAATTCCCTTCCAGTAACGAAGTTAATTATAAAACTGAACCTTACTTCTCAGGTATGGATATTAAGCGCTATGAAATTGTAAAAAAATACGCTGAAGAAAATAATGATCTATTTAAAGTAATTAAAATAAGTGAACTCATTAGCGCTCAGATTTTAAATATTACAGAAGATGATTTTAAAACTTTTATTAAATCTGTAATTGATGAAGAATTACATCAAAAAGTAGATCAAGTTTTGGAAAAATGTAAATTTAAAGAAAGCCAAAAAGCATTTAAAAAACTATCTAAAGAATCTGATTACTTTATCAATGGTGAAAGCTCTCTTGACCATAAACTAAAAGATTTAAATATTTCAGGTTGGTTTGACATCATCAACCAGTTCACATCAAATTTAAAAGATGTACTAAAATCTGATTTAGCTAATAGTTATGTAACCATCTATCAAAGCGTTGGTGATTCGATACGCCGGACAAAAAATATTACTCCTAACTACAGAGTAAATAGCTTTGTGCCAGAAGGGTTATTCGAATTACCACGAATGGTAAACCGACTTATAAAATTCTATCGCTATAAAGATAAAGAAGTGAAGAGAAAAACATATATTGCCATAGACACTATTCGTAACCCCTATGAAGCAAAGTATTTTAAAGACAGATACGCAGCATTTTATTTGGTTTCTATTAATGCAACGACAGAAGATCGAAAAAAATACCTGCAAGATAAATATAAGTTTACTTTTGATAAAATAGCCGAAATTGATGAAAGAGAATCAGGTAAATTCCCTACCGAAGTTAAAACAGATGTAAAATGTGGCGAATGTAATCAAGAAATAAATAAGTCATCTAAACATGACAAATTCGATGAACTTATAATCTCTAATGTAAAAAGGTGTATCGAGATATCTGATATACATATATTTAACCCAAGAAATGAACCACAAAACCACAACGTTTTAAAAGCTCAGTTAGCATGGTATTTAAGTTTAATTAAACATCCTGGTTTAGTAACCCCAACTCCATTAGAGCGTGTTATGCAGATTGCATTTACAGCAAAAATGAATTCAGGTTGTATATCTCGACAAGTTGGAGCTGTTGTAACAGATGATGCTTACTCAATAAAATCTGTGGGATGGAATGATGTAGCAAAAGGACAAGTACCATGTAATTTACGTTCACTCGAAGATTTAGAAAATTTTTCTAGTGATACTACTTATAGCGAGTATGAAAGAAACAATGAAGAATTTAGAAAGTTTGCATCAAATGAATTAATTAAAATAAAACATTTAGGAGAGAAAGGAAGAAATTTAGCATATTGCTTTAAATCAATTCAAAACAAAGTAGATAAAGAAAAAAACCAAGTTCATACACGCTCACTTCATGCCGAAGAAAACGCTTTTTTACAGTTAGCTAAGTATGGTGGTGTTGGTATTGAAGGCGGGAAATTATTTACTACAGCTAGTCCATGTGAACTATGTGCTAAAAAAGCCTACCAATTAGGTATCAAAGAAATTATATTTATTGACCCATACCCAGGCCTAGCTATTCAACATATTATATCCATAGGGATAAATCCGCCTAAACTAATTCAATTCAGAGGGGCTGTCGGCAAAGCATACCATCAGTTGTATGAACCTTTAATGCCTTATAAAGACGAGTTGAATTATTTAGCTGATAACTAGACCACTATTTTGAATATTTAATTTTCAACACAACTCTTGTATCTAGTAAGTGTTGTGTTGAAAAAACAGATGGTACAAAGCACTACGATACTATTATAAGTAAACCCAACTAAAACATCATTTATCACCCAAACCTATAAACTCTCCCGCCCATATGCCATAATCTAAATAATTCATTATTTTAGTAACTTGTCGCGTATTTAGGCGTTTTTAAGTTAACTACTCAGGGTTTTCAGCATGGCATATCAAGAGCAAAATCAAGCAACAATCTACTGGTACGACTTTGAGACTTGGGGGGAAACCCCCCAGAAGGATAAGCCGAGCCAATTTGCGGGCCTTCGTACAGACCTTGATTTAAATATAATTGGCGAGCCGCTTATTGAGTATTGTAAGCCGCAAGCGGATTACTTACCTCACCCTGAGGCGTGTTTAATTACGGGCATTACCCCTCAAGTTGCGATGAAAAAAGGCTTAGTTGAGGCTGAGTTTATAGCAAAAATTCATGCCGAATTTAGTGTGCCAAACACCTGTGTTGCCGGTTATAACAGTATTCGGTTTGATGACGAAGTAAGCCGTTACAGTTTTTACCGTAATTTTTACGACCCGTACGAGCGCGAATACAAAAATAACAATAGCCGATGGGATATTATTGATTTAGTACGTGCTTGTTACGCGCTGCGCCCTGAAGGCATTGAATGGCCGTTAAAAGAAGACGGCAGCCCGAGCTTTAAGTTAGAACATTTAACCGTAGCTAATGGTATTGAACACGCCGCAGCGCACGATGCGCTAAGCGATGTAACCGCCACTATTGCACTAGCTAAATTAATAAAAGAAAAACAGCCAAAGCTTTATAACTTCTTTTTTGGTTTGCGTAGTAAAAAAGCGCTTGCTGAGTTGGTTGATGTATTTAACATGACGCCGCTGGTGCATACCACGTCGCGTATACCTGCAACGCAAGGCTGTACAAGCTGGGTTGCACCAATGAGCTTTCATCCGGTAAATAAAAACGCGGTTATTTGTTTTGATTTAACCCAAAGCCCGCAAGTACTTATTGATTTAAACGTAGAAGAGTTACGTAAACGTTTATACACCAAACGTGTAGATTTAGCCGAGGGCGATTTACCTGTTGGCTTAAAGCTGGTGCATTTAAACAAGTGCCCTATTTTAGCCCCTGCTAAAACGTTATTGCCTGAAAACGCCGCTCGTTTAGGGATTGACCGTGAGCAGTGCTTAGCTAACTTAGCTATTTTAAAAGCCAATACCGACTTACGCGATAAAGTAACTGAGGTGTTTAACGAGCAAGGTGATTACAGCGCAACTACTAACGTTGATTACTTACTTTACGATGGGTTTACAAGCCATGCAGACAAAGCTAAATTTGCGATTATTCGTGATGCAAAGCCAGATGATTTAGCTGGATTGAATTTAGATTTTGAAGATAAAAAGTTTAATACGTTGTTGTTTAGATACCGCGCCCGTAACTGGCCTGAAACGCTAAACCAGCAAGAGCTTGACCAATGGCGTCAGTATTGCCAAAACAAGTTAATGCACGGGGAAGATCAACCGTCGATTAACGCGCAAGATTTTATGATCACGCTTGAAAACCTAGCGCATGAACATGACGACAGCGAAAAAAATCTTACAATTTTAAAGGCGCTGTATAATTACGCTCAAAGCATGTAATTTGCTTTAAGCTTGTTTGTAAAACGCATTAAAAACGCGACGCTTTAGCGATAAAGTGTCGCGTTTTTTGTTTGTATTTTTATGGGCTTCGCCCATCACGCCAGCAAGCTTAGCGTCTACAAAACAAGCGTAAATTTATACTCCGGCGGTAGGCGTAGAGCTTGCTCACGCGAAAAGCGAAGCTTTTAATATATTTACCATTTTAAAAACTCCACTTTTATATGCCAGCAAGCTTAGCGCCTACAAAACAGGCGTAAATTTATACTCCGGCGGTAGGCGTAGAGCTTGCTCACGCGAAAAGCGAAGCTTTTAATATCTTTACCATTTTAAAAACTACGTTTTTATACGCAAGAAAGCTTAGCGTCTACAAAACAAGCGTAAATTTATACCCCGGCGGTAGGCGTTGAGCTTGCTCACGCGAAAGCGCAGCTTTTAATTTTTAACATGTGCAACGTTGTTACTTTTTATGCAGCGCTTCAATACGTGCTAGTAAGCTTGAGGTGTCGTATCTGCCGCCGCCGAGTGCTTGTACGTCGGCGTAATATTGATCGACCGTTGCGGTCATTGGTAGTGTTGCACCATTGTTTTTAGCTTCATCGAGTGCAATGCCTAAATCTTTACGCATCCAATCTACGGCAAAACCAAACTCGTATTCACCCGCCCACATTGTTTTGTAGCGGTTTTCCATTTGCCACGAACCGGCTGCACCTTTAGAAATAGTCTCTATTACTTTTTCACCATCAAGCCCTGCTTGCTTGGCAAAGTGTAATCCTTCGGCTAAACCTTGCACCGCGCCAGCAATACAAATTTGATTAACCATTTTACATAATTGGCCCGAACCAACGCCGCCTAACAATTGGCTAAAACGGCTAAACGCCGCCATAACGGGCTGCACTTTAGCAAATACAGCTTCACTACCGCCCGCCATTACGGTTAGCACACCGTTTTCGGCGCCAGCTTGTCCGCCCGACACAGGCGCATCTATAAAGTCGACGTTTTGCAATGCCGCTTTTGCCGCCACTTCGCGGGCTACTTCAGCTGAGGTTGTTGTGTGATCAACCAAAACAGTGTGCGGTAACATGCCCGCTAACACGCCGTCATCGCCATATACAACTGAGCGTAAATCGTCATCGTTACCCACACACATAAATACGATGTCGGCATTGTTGGCAGCTTCGCGCGGGGTTGCTGCAAAGCTTCCTGAATGTTCTGCAGTCCACGCTTGTGCTTTAGCTTGAGTGCGGTTATAAACGCATACGCTGTGCCCTGCTTTTGCTAAATGCCCCGCCATTGGGTAACCCATTACGCCTAAACCTATAAATGCGACTTTCATTGACATAAAAATGACCTATTAAACTGATAACTTAGAAACTAGACCTCGATTATGTCAACCGGTCGATAAAAAAGCGAATGAAAGTCTTTATAAAATTTCCTTAGCGGGAAAGGTAAGTAGGTAACCTATGGACAGTATTTATCAATTTAATGCACCACTTTTTAACAGCGAAAATTTCCCTCTTAGCCAGTTACAGGGCAAAACCATCCTTATTGTTAATACAGCGTGTAAGTGTAATTTTTCGGTGCAATTAAGCGCGCTCGAAAAGCTCTATCAGCAATACAAAAGTCATGGCTTTACTGTGCTTGCGTTTCCGTGTAACCAGTTTGGCCAAAATGAGCCGCTTGATAATTTAGCCATTAAAGACTTTTACCAAGATCAATTTAATACCTCGTTTGAGGTATTTGGTAAGGTAATGGTAAACGGGCCAGAAACACATCCGTTGTTTAATTATTTAAAATCGCATACGCGGGGTATTTCGCAAAATCGTGCAATTAAGTGGAATTTCACTAAGTTTTTAATTAACTCACAAGGGCAACTTGTTGCACGCTATGCACCACGTACTAAGCCCGAAACACTTAAACAAGTAATCGAAAGCAACCTACTGCAAGCCGCAAAGTTAAGCGCAGCTAAAGATGGTAATAAAGTAGCGTCAAAAATACCTTTGTTTACGTCAGTTAAGGCATAAATTAAAGCTTAATTTAAATCAATAAAATGCGTGTTACTTGGGCGCTTACTTATAAAGTAGTTTAATGTATTAAAGGTTAACTACCCTACAAACACTTAAGCATCGAGGCTATTACCATGAATATTGCTTTTTTTAGTACTCAAAAGTACGAACTGCCTTTTTTTGAACAAAGTACACGCGATCAGCGTGATATAAAAATAACGTATTTTGAGCAAGCTCTGGGCGAGCAAACGGCTATTTTAGCTAACGGGTTTGATGCCATATGTGTTTTTGTAAACGATACCGTAAACGCAACAGTTATTGAGCAACTGGCAAGCCAAGGCATAAATACTATTTTGCTGCGCTGTGCAGGGTTTAATAATGTTGATTTACCTGCAGCAAAAGCACATAACTTAAAGGTATTACGCGTACCTGCTTACAGCCCTGAAGCCGTAGCTGAGCATTGTATAGCACTTATGCTAACGCTTAGCCGTAAAACCCATAAAGCGTATAACCGCGTACGCGAAGACAATTTTGATTTAAACGGATTACTCGGTTTTAACTTGCATAATAAAACCGTGGGTATTGTAGGCTGCGGAAAAATTGGCCTGGCGCTGTGCAACATTTTAAATGGCTTTGATGCTAATGTATTAGTGTGCGACCCATACGCACAACCTGGCAATTATACTATTACCGATATAAATACCTTGCTTAGCCAAAGCGATGTAATTTCTTTGCATTGCCCACTTACCGAGCAGACTCATCATTTAATAAATGACGAGGCATTTAGTAAAATGAAAACCGGTGTAATGCTTATTAACACGTCACGCGGTGCACTGCTTGACAGCAAAGCGTGCATTAATGCACTTAAAACTAAAAAATTAGGATATTTAGGGCTCGACGTTTACGAGCAAGAGTCGGAGCTGTTTTTTAAAAACCACAGTGACGAAATAAACCAAGACGATATATTCTCGCGCTTAGTGAGCTTTAAAAATGTATTGGTAACGGGGCATCAGGGCTTTTTTACCCAAGAAGCGCTCACCGAAATAGCAAACACAACCCTACTTAACGCGCTTGAAGTAAAAGAAGGTAAATCCTTAACTAATGAGGTTTTATAAAGACCTTGGCTATACCTAAATAACAGGCACAAAAAAGCGAAGTGCACTTTAAGCTCACTTCGCTTTATTAATCTATTTTAGGGCTTAGATAAAATTAACCAAACGCGACGTTTGCAAATACCAAGGTCATTAATATTGGGCAAACAAAGCGAATGTACTGAGCAAACCAGTAATGTACGCCGGTTGTTGCTTGGTGTAATTTATTACCACGCTGCCACATCCATCCTACGGTAATAAAATAAAATAAACCCATAAGCGGTAATTGGTATTGAGTAAATAGCATAATAACTAAGCCAAATAACCAATCGAAATTTAATATAATCGCGCTTGCACACACAAGTACAACGGCGCTTACTGCCCATGTTGCTTTGGTGCGGCTAACGTTGTGGTTTTCGACTAAAAACGCTACCGGAATTTCGGTGGTCGATATAGTTGACGTAACCGATGCGATAGACATTAATACAAAAAACAATAAACCAACTAATAAGCCAATTTCGCCCATGGTGCTAAATAGCTCAGGTAAAATAGCAAAAATAAGCTGCCCTTCGCCAATCAGTTTACCGCCACTAAATACTTCAACACCGTTGTGCTGCGCCACATAAATAGCAGGAATAATAAGTAACCCTGCTAAAAAGGCGACACTGGTATCAAGTAATGCAACACCTGCGGTGAGCTTTGGTAAATTAGCATCTGGCTGTAAATACGAGCCGTAAATCATCATACAACCCACACCTAGTGATAACGAAAAGAACGCTTGCCCCATTGCAGCAATAATTAAATTAGGGTCGAGTATTTGGCTAAAATCAGGAATTAAATACGCGGCAAAGCCTTCGCTTGCGCCATCAAGTGTTGCAATGTAGGCAATTAAACCAACAAGCAATACGAGCAACAGTGGCATTAAACGGCGCGACCAGGTTTCGATTCCCGATTTAACCCCTTTTAAAATAATGCTGGCAGTTAAAATAAGCATAAGCGGCGTAAATACAAAATTACGCAGCACTGAGTCGCTATGTAAAAACTCGCTTGCGCCTGTAAACCCAAAAAAGGTTGTTATGGGTTCAATAGCGTACGAGAGCATCCAACCAGCCACTATTGAATAAAAACTTAGCATAACAACCGCGCCCGCAAGGCCAATATAACCTGCTGCTGCGCCTACCTTACGGTTAGTGTTTTGCCACGCATCGCCCAATGCTTTTACCGGATTAGCTTGTGCTTTGTGGCCTAAATAAAGTTCGGTATACAGCGCAGGAAGCGCAAGAAAAAATATAACAATAAAGTAAACCAGTAAAAATGCACCGCCACCGTGGTTGGCCGCTTGCGTAGGAAAACCCCAAATATTACCCAAACCCACTGCTGCGCCAGCAGCGGCTAAAACAAAACCAAGTCGGCTTTGAAACCCATCACGCACTTGTGCCATACATCTACAAATCTGTTATTATTTTGATTATTGTGAATTAAACCATATTTCATGCCAGCTGAGTAATAAAATTGTACCCAGCCTTTATTAGTGGCACTAACCGCTCACAATATCAGCGACTTCTTTTGCTTTAGGGCTTTTATGACTGAACACTATTTTAAAAACACCTTGAGTATTACTTCAACTCAATTGGCAAATTTGTCTTTAGCGAGTAACAGTATTTTATTATTTAATGCTAAAACACTTGAGCTTAGTGACTTTAATTTGCCCGATTGCTTAAGCCTATTTGAGTTAACCATTATAAACCGTCGCAAAAGCCCTCAAGCTAAGCAAGAGTATTTAGCGACGCGGTTATTGTTAAAACACCTTATTAAAATAACGCAGCCGCAACATGCGCACGTAGCCCTTAATAAAATGAGTACCGAATTTGACGAGGAAAGCTCAAAGCTGCAAATACATGTAAGTGGTGATGTTATTAATACCTGTATTTCGCACTCGCATGGTTTAGTTGGGGTTGCGCTAAATCTTGATAAAAGTGAGTTTGGTTTTGATATTGAAAAAGTAAGCCTAAAGCGCCCGTTTGAAAAGCTTGCTAAGCATTTTTATCATAATGATGAAATTACACTTATCACTGAGCCTACTAATACCCAAGCCCAAGCAGATACGTTTTTTAGAATTTGGACATTAAAAGAGTCACTTGCTAAAGCCACCAGCCGCCCTATTGCAAAATTACTTAGCCCCAATGTGTTTGACGAATTACATAGTGCAAAGCTGAGTGCTAGCAGTAATCGCGTTACTGTAGCTGATAGTAATAACAGCAATGTTTGTTTTGATGTAAGTGTGGTGCATAAAAAAAGCATCGACTGGCGATGCTTTTTATTAACTGACTTTATTAATTAATTTTGTTAAGTAACTTTACTAGTTAATTTTACTAGGTAACTTTACTAGGTGATTATCCTGAATAACGATTACTTATGCAGCAAAATCGTTTTCTAATAAACGGCTATGAATAGACTGTACTACGTTATCTGACTCAGTTTGCTCTACTAAAAAGCACAGGTTGTGCTTACTAGCACCGTGACAAATTAGTCGAATGTTAAAGTCTTTTAGTACACTCATTAAGTTCATTTCGTGTTGGCGTAATTGAATCTCAGAGCCAATAAGTGCCACCAATGTTAGGTTGTTTTCTACCGACACATGGCAAAACTCTGCAAGCTTATCTAGGCATTCTTGATCGAGCTCTGGGCGCGAGGCGTTTTGCGCGTTATCAAGCGTTATAGCTACGCTGATTTCTGATGTGGTTACCAAATCTACCGATATATTGTATTCACTTAATAGTGTAAATACGCGTGCTAAAAAGCCGCTTGCTAGGAGCATTTCTGGGCTTTTAAGCGTAAGCAATATTTGGTTTTTACGTTGCGTTACTGCGCGTATACCCGGTTGCTGCGATTTTTCGCGCTCAATCCACGTACCGCCACGCTCTGGCTCTCGGCTAGAACCAACAAATACGTTAATGTGGCTACGGCTTGCTGGTAATATAGTTGCTGGGTGCAATACTTTTGCGCCAAAGGTTGCCATTTCAGCGGCTTCGTCAAAACTTAAGCGTGCAATTGGCGTCGCTTTTGCGCACAAACGCGGGTCGGTGCTAAAAATGCCCACTACATCGGTCCAAATATGCACACTTTTAGCGTTAATTGCTTCAGCTAATAATGCAGCGCTGTAATCAGAACCACCACGTCCAAGCGTTGTTGTTTGACCGTACTCGTCGCTGCCAATAAAGCCCTGAGTCACAATTACTTGAGCGTCTAATAACGGAATTAAATGCTCTTTAGCGGCTTGCGCTGTGGCTGCAACATTAGGCGTTGCTTTACCAAATTGGCTGTCGGTTTTAAGTACCTTGCGCACATCAAAGCGATCGGCATTTAAGCCATTTAAACGCAGCACCTGAGCAAACAAATACGACGATAAACGCTCACCAAAGCTCAGTAGCTCATCGTGTTGCTGATCGGTTGTTAGTGACTCTTGAGCCAATGTTTGAAATGCTTTTAGGGTTTCGTTAAAGCCAACCGCTAAATCGGCATCTAGCGATAACTCATCTAAAATAGTTTGTTGAATAGCAAGCACGCCGTTTATGTGTTCTTGGCGCTCACTTGAGGTAATACTTGATTTACACAGTGCAACTAAGTGGTTAGTTACGCCGGCACTGGCGCTCACGGCAACAATACGTACGCTTTTATCTGCAACAATAATTTCGCTACAGCGACTCATCGCTTCAAAGTTTGCAACACTTGTTCCGCCAAACTTGGCAACGATGTAATCTGATTTTGCGCTTAACTCTGTTTGAGGCACTGTTTGTGGCGCTGATTGGGTAGTCATTTAGTCTCCTTTCGCGGTATCCAAACCGCAATAAAACAAGAAGAACTTGGCAAAGGAATGCTTGAAGATAAGTCCACTGCCAGAAGCTCTCCACCTATATTGGTGACAGTTTTGAGGATTCAGCCCCATAAACCGAAAAACAATGACGACGTACCATTATTTTCCTCGGCGAGTACTTCCCTCCTTAATGATCATCGGCTTTCGTCGCCTAACATTAAGTACCTAAGTATCGCACCTCTTCTGAATGCTTTATTAACCAGTGGCTAATAAAACAAAACCCCACTAAGTAGCGGGGCTTTGAAAGTTATCGTTTAGACGTCTAGCTGTCAAGCATTTAATAATTTATGCATCAAATAAAACTGCCCATGTAATACGAGCCTGCATAACCTACGGTGTAGCAAATTAATAAATGCAGCGATAAACGCAAGTAGCTCATAAAGGTAAGCGCTTTAACTTTGCTCATGGCAATAATGCCCGCAGCCGACCCAATGATCAGCATTGAACCGCCCACGCCCGTTGCATACGTAAACGACAACCAGTGTTGTTGGCTCATTACTATATCGGCTTTTAATAAAGCAGCAGTAAGCGGTACGTTATCGACCCCTGCTGATAATATGCCCATTAAGTAGTTTGCGTACTCGGGTGCCATTACCGTATATAGGTCGGTAAATTTACTCAACATACCAATTTCTTTAAGTGCGCCTACAAGTAAAAGCACACCTACAAAAAACAATAATGTGTCGTATTCTATATCGCGAACAAAATCGATTATGTCTTTGTTGATGTCTTTTTTGCGCATTAAAAATTGCGCCACTAAAAACATCACTGATAAGCCAAACAAAAAGGTGAGTAAAGGCGGTACGCTGTAAACTACACTCAGCATAAGTGTGCTCACTACGGTAGATAAAAATATAACAGCAATGGTAATGTCGGTTTTTTCGATGCGGGTTTTACCCGCACCGGCAAATTCAACTCGCCCTTTCATACCGATAGACAGTAGCGCAGCTAACAGCATAACGCTTGCAAGTGCTGGCGCTATAAGCAGCAATAAATGAGCTATGGTTACTTTGCCATCTAAAAATATCATCAGTGTGGTTACGTCACCGGTTATTAACGATACCCCGCCTGAGTTAACCCCAAACACAATAAGCGTGGCGTATTTAATGAGTTTTTTAGGTTCAAGTTTTAACGACATAACAACCGCAAGCGATATAAGCGTGGCTGTTACGTTGTCTGAAATCGACGAAAACAAGAATGCAAAACCACCCACCAAAAACATCAGCTTTTTTTCGCTAATACTTTTTGGCATAACACGGTGCACAATATTTTCTATAAACCCCTTTGAATTTAAATACGCTACAAAGGTCATCGCAGCCATTAAAAATAGCCATAGAGATGCAATTTCTAAAATATTTTCATTTAAAAGGTGTTGAATCGTATCGGGGCTTTGCCCGTGAAGTGGGTATATAAAAAGAAGAATCCAGCAAAGCGTACCAAAAAACAGCGTGGTTTTAGCTTTATTAACATGGATTATATCTTCTATAACGATCAGTAAAAATGCAATCGCTATCAGGGTTAGAATAATCGAGGAAACCATGGTAGTTAAACAACCTTTGATATAGTTTTAAAGAACACACAAATAACATTCCATTTCATGTGCCTATTTTCGGCGCGAATTTTAGCACTGCCTCTATGCAAAAACTATTATTAAATGGTCTTAAAAACGAATACTATATACAGACAAGGTTAATTAAAAATACGTAATAATGAGTATGAACACAATACTCAATAATAAAATACTAGGATGTTGTAACCTCTTATGATCCCAGCTAAAAAGCTACTAAACACCATAACCGAACATTGGGGTGTATTAGAGCTATTATTTAAACGTTTTAAAATGGCTGACTTTAGCCTGAAAGACGTACAAAACGCCATTAAACAAAAACAGCCTACATGGTCAAACGAGCGTATTTATAAAGAAACAAATCGCTTGTTAAACCAAGATATTTTAATTCCACTGGCTAAATCATCGCAGCTTGAAATAAATCGTGCCATTGCCGACTTTGCTACGTTTTTACTGCAAGAAGAACATTTAGGCTTAGCGCAAGAAATTAGCGTATTAGTAGACGACCTAGCACGCTTAGGTAACCGCCTAGATAACGCTGGCGAGATAGAAGACTTTGACGATTTACGCCGCTACAGCCGCATTATGGATGATCGGGTGCGTAAAATAATGAAGCTATACGCACACAACGAAAACGCTATTTTAAATATTGTTGAACAAGCTAAATCTAATAATGCGGTGCAATCGCTGCAAAAGCGTTATAAAGCGGTAATAGAAGCGTTTGACGAATACATAGAGCCAATGCTTGAAATGGTTGATATACATGGCGAATTTCATGCGTGCTTTACCCTCATTGAAGAACAAATAAGTAAGCAAATTATTCATATTGAGCGATCGGGTAAAGCCTACAATGACAAACGTATGTTAGAGCAATTACGTACCCGTATATTAGAGATGCATTTAGTGGGCAGAGAAAGCTTACGTAAAAGTGCCGATATGCTTATGCCGCTGCGCGAAGAGCTTCGCCGTAATAACTTAATAACTCGCCAAGCAGCCAAAGTACTTGGGCTTGTGCGTAAAAATGGCGTAGACAATATGCTAAGTGCGGTACAACCACATTTTGTGAGCGACGCGCAGCGATACTCGCTTGGTCAGCAGCGCCATATTGTGGCTTACATGGCAAGCTTGGTTGAATTTGAACACGAAGAATACCAACTGCCAGATCAGCAAGATGTGCCTGCATTTGTTACGCCTAATATTCCTGACTACAACGATGTTAAAACCAGCTTTGCTAAGCGCTTTAATAAAAAACGCAAAAAGCCGCAGCCCTTGCTGCAATTTTTAGACGAAAGCTACCCAGATCTCGATGCCGACGAAATGCTATTTTTGTATCAAAAATTAGTCAGCGACAGCGATATTAAAATAATTCAAAGCGATGAAAAAGCCCGCGTAAAAATTGCCGGTCAGCACTTTTCTTTATACCCATTTAATTCAGAGCCTCAGCCAGATACAAAGGCAGATAAGTAACTCTTATGATAGAAACTAGCACAACACACATAAACTTAGACGAGCTAACCCATCTACAAGCCATTAATAAAAAATTAGTAGCGGGTTACCATATTTGCGAGCAAGACAACGTAATGTGGCAAGAGCTTGACCAACACATAGAAAGCTACAGCGCCTTATTTACAGCCCTAGGCAACGATTTAAAACGCGACAGCCGTGGCTTTTATTATTTTGGTAGCGACGAAAGCACGCCAAATATGGGCAAGATATCTCGCGCTATCGCGCTCACTATTTACATTTTAATTGAACACTACGCCAATACGGGTAAAGACCCAATGCGCGCATTGTTTGACGAAGTAAACGATTTAGAGCTTATGCAAACGCTGGTGCAAATTAACAAACACTTGTTTGATCAGCTTGAGATATTTTCGGGATCGGACCTGCGTAAAGACGTATACCTGCGCATGGTGCGCTTAGGTTTAGCCCGCGAAGTAGAAGGCGGCTTTATGCTACAAGCGCCGATTCACCGCTATATAGATGCACTCATGGAAGTAAACGAAGAAACCTACATTACAGAGGACGAGGAATGAAAAATCTATACGGACTGAGTAAACTCGCCCTACTTAACACCGCAGGCTATGCAAAATGTGTGATCCCGCTTGATAAAAGCAGCTCTATTTGCGCGCCAAATAACACAGGTAAAAGTTCGGTTATTAACGCCCTGCAGTTTCCGCTTATTAACGATTTACGCTTAACCGAATGGGATGGACACGACTTAGATGAAACCCGTAAGTTTTATTTTTCATCCGATCAGTCGTACATTTTACTAGAAGCTAACTTGCCTCATGGCTCGGTAGTGATTGGCGTTGCCGGGCTTGGTAAAATTGCCGGTTACGCGCATCAATACTTTTGTTATCAAGGAAAGCTTGATTTAGAGCAGTACACGCAAGGTAAAACAATTATTAAATTTACCAAGCTGTTCAACCATTTAAAATCGCTTAACTACAACCCTATTGAGCTCAAAGCACAAGAGCTAAACGCGCTATTGACTGGCGGTGCAACGCCTTTTGACGGCGACATTAACTTAAAAATGATTCCGCTTAATAATGTGCAAGACTCCTCTATTTATAAAGAAATATTCCGCCGCATTCTTAACTTACATAAATTAGGCGCAAGCGATGTAAAACGCTTTATGCTACGCGTGTTTGAACGCCATATGTCGAACTCTAAGGTCGACTTTTATGAAGTATGGCGCCGCTCGTTTGATAAAGTAAATCGCTCAAAACGCGAATTAAAAGCGCTTGAATCTATGCAAGAACCAATAGCCGCGCTTGAATCAATGCTTGAAAACCAAACCGTGCTTAAAGGTAAATTAGCGGCGTACGCACCTAAAATTGACCAAGCACTGATTGATTTTGATACCTATCAAGAGTCGCAACTTAACGAGCTGGGCATCGCCCTTGAAGATATAGAGCACGAAAAACACGAGTTTGAGCAAAAGCAAAGCTTATACGTGCAGCAATCGCGCGATATAGAGCGCAGACAAACACAAATTGAGCAGTGGTTTTTAGATTACGATGCGCTTAAAAGCGAATTTGAGCTGGTAAATAAAGCCACCCTTAAAACCAGCCTGACTCAGTTAAAGCAAGATTACGAGTCGCTTTCGCACTCTATAACCAGCGCACAAGGGCAAAGCCTACACACGCTTGACTACCGCATTAGCGAAACTCAAAAACAGATTAAGAGCTTAAAGCTGCAACTTAAAAACCTTGAGTTTAATTTGTTCACCCGTATGCGCGAAGACCTCTCGTTAAAAGAAGTAGAAGAAATATCGCGCATTTTAAACCCAGATATTCTCTCATTTGCGACTACCACTAATGGCGATATAACCATTGATGACGAAGACGCGTTTGGGGAATTTTTATCGCTGTTGAGTGAAAACGTTAAAGGCGGTGTACTAACGCTACCAGGCGCGAGCATTAAGCTTAAAAAGCTATCCCCAGTGCAAATGCAAAGCGGTGAAAACAAAGAGCAATTAACCGCTCAGCTGAGCGCACTTGAGCATTCTCTTAAAGAGTTTAAGCAACAACGCGACGTTGCAGCAAACGTTGCCGACAAGCAAAAAGAAAAAGACGAATTATACGATGAGCTAATGAGCGCAGAGGGCGCGCTAAAACGCTTAGAACAGTTTGATGTAATGCAGCAGTCAGTCGAAGCGCAAGCTATGCTAAAAGAGCAATTATTAGCTGAGCGTGAGCAAGTTGACGACTACTTACAAGATATTCAAAAAAATAGTGGCTCAATTGCCGACCGCCGCTCGTTAATTAAATCAAAACAAGACCAAATCAATCGCCAAACAGAGCGCTTGCGCCAAGTTAAAAGTGAGCGAATTGATCACACACTTGATTTATACAGCGGTAAAGTAACCCCGTACATGATTGATATTACAGTCGACTTTGATAACTTAAGCGACCTTGTTCATCACTTTAATAAAGACTGCCAAGAGCTGCGTAATTTTGACATAAACGTGCGTAATACCTATTTGCATGTGTACAACGCGGGTATTACTAAATTTGATAACGAAAACGACGAATTTACTAAATACCAAAAGCTAATTAGCGCATTTCATAATATTGATAACGAACGCGATGCTGTTGAACGCCAAGCACGCGTTGCGCTTACCGAAGTGGCCGCAACTATTAAAGGCTTGCGAGAAGATTTAGACCGACTTCGCCGCGAAATGAACAGCTTTAATAAAGGCATAAGCCAGCACCGTATTTCAAATCTGCAAGCGTTTAAAATTAACGTCATACCGCGCAAAATGCTGGTTGATAGTATAGATACCATTATCAGCACGTCGCATCAGTTTGAGCAAGGTGACACACTTGATTTACTTAGCCAAGAACCGTACAGCGAAAGTGCGGTAAACGAAGCGAAAGATCACTTAATTAAACTCGCCTCAGATAAAGCGGGCTTAACACTTACCGATTTATTTGATATTCGATTTGAAGTGGTTAACCGCGCAGGTGAAACAGAGCACTTTGAGAAAATAGATTCGGCGGGTTCAAACGGCACACGAATTACTATTAAGTTATTGTGTGGCATGTTGTTTATTCGCTACTTATTAAGTGACCAGGAACAAAACCTATACCGTATACCAATTTATATAGATGAAGCGGCCGATATCGATCCGCAAAATCAAAAAGCAATTATAGAAACCGCACTAAGCTTTGGTTTTGTGCCTATATTTGCTTCAGTTAAGCCACAAATAAGTTGTGACTACATTGTGCCTATTCGTTCAGTAAAAGACGGTGCACAAAACTGGGTAGATGAAAAAGATTGGATTGAAGTTGAACACAATTAATTGGCCGTTAAGGCAAACCAACTAAACTAAAATATAGGACGTTTAAATAATACACATTTAAACTATGTGTGTTATTTTAAATTAATGCATTTTATTGGAGCAAACGTAATGAAAAATATACTTATTGTTGCAGCGCTAGCACTTCTTACAGCTTGTACACAAACCCCAGATTGGGATTACGATAAATCAGCTAACTTTAGTAATTTTAAAACATTTGCTTGGGTAGAAAACGCTAGCCTAACTAAAGACACAACCAACTATCAAATTAATGGCCTAATGGAAAAACGTGTTCGCACCGCCGTTAACGCAGAGCTGAGCCAAAAATTAGGTATGAGCTTAGTTGATGCAGCAAATGCTGATGTGCTTGTTAACTATCATGCATCGGTTGATAAAGAGCTTGAAATAGACACGTTTAACACGGGTTACCGCCATAATTGGGGTTACTGGGGAAGTGGTTTTCAAAAAGATACAACCGCGCGTGAATACGAAGTGGGTACACTGATTATTGATATTGTAGATCGTGAATCTAACCAGCTAGTATGGCGCGGCGCAAAAGAAGGTCGATTAAAGAAAAATCAATCGCCAGAACAACGTGAAGCATCAATTAATAAAACAGTGAGCGAAATTTTAAGTAACTTCCCGCCGCAAAAACAGCAGTAAGTTTTGGTTCGCTTTGAAAAAGCTCACAGTATGTGAGCTTTTTTTGTGGAAAAGAAATATTACGGTTAGGGATAACATATGGAAATAAAAATAGCGCGAGGTAAACTCCCGCCTACGCATCTCACATTTTATACTTTGTAGGCTGGGCTTTATGCCGCGCGGTTTTAAATAAATACAAATAAAAGCGCGAGGTAAACTCCCGCCTACGCATCTCACGTTTTATATTGTAGGCTGGGCTTTATGCCGCGCGGTTTTAAATAAATACATATAAAAGCGCGAGGTAAACTCCCGCCTACGCATCTCACGCTTTATATTGTAGGCGGGGCTTTATGCCGCGTAGTTTTAGATAAATACATATAAATAGATATAAATAGATGCGCGAGGTAAACTCCCGCCTACGCATCTCGCGTTTTATACTTTGTAGGCTGGGCTTTATGCCGCGCGGTTTTAAATAAATACATATAAAAGCGCGAGGTAAACTCCCGCCTACGCATCTCACATTTTATACTTTGTAGGCGGGGCTTTATGCCGCGTGGTTTTAGATAAATACATATAAATAGATGCGCAAGATAAACTCCCGCCTACGCATCTCACGTTTTATATTTTGTAGGCGGGGCTTTATGCCGCGCGGTTTTAGATAAATACATACAAATAAATGCACGAGATAAACTCCCGCCTACGTATCTTGTGTTTTATATTTATGTAAAAGCTCAAGCGGTATATGACAGTAATCATCTGGGTGATTAGTTAAACGGTCTTGATGCTCAGGATCGCTTGGCACATAGTTAGTTAGCAGCTCTACCCCTACCACAATTTTATCAGCATCACTTCGCTGGCTTATATAATTGCTAGCGACCTTTAAATGATCTTGGCTTTTGCTATAAATGGCAGTGCGATATTTAGGGCCTACGTCATCCCCTTGTTTGTTAACGCTATACGGATCAATAATCTCAAAAAAGAAGCCAAACAGCTCGTTTAAGCTAACCTCTTTTGTACTAAATATTACTTTTACACACTCAGCATAACCGTCGTATTCGCCTTGTGTATTATCGTTTTTTCCATTAGCCCGCCCTGCTTCAGTACTTATTACACCAGGTAAGTGCTTTAAAAACTCTTGCACGCCCCATAGGCAGCCACCTGCAAAGTAAATAGTATCTTGCTGTTTTATATTCATAATAAATGTGACCAAGTTTGTTAGATACATTAACTTTGCAAATGATTATCAAATGCAGTTTTTAATGAATTAATGTACAATCGCGCCAAAATCGCAGTTGTTTAATTGAATTATTTTATCACGCCTTAAAAGTGTGTTCTGAATTTAATTGTTACCGTAATTGCATATAAAAAAATGAGACACACAACATGAAATGGTCACCGCACTTTATACTCCCTGCATTGCTATGCAGCGTGAGCAGTTTTGCCTACGGCGAAGCTATAACTGATAAAACTGAAGCATCACCGGCAATCGAAAAAATAACGGTTGAGGCATCGCCCACTGCAAACACATTACCTGTAGGTACATTTGACTCTCCGGTATCTAATTTAGAGTATGACCCACGTGTTGATTTACAATCACGTAATATGGCTGAAGCGCAAGCCGATGTAACTATACGCGGTGGTATTTTTGAAAATACCGGCTTTAGAGTTGGTAGTGCTACTTTACTTGACCCACAGTCTGGTCATTACTTTGCTGAAATTCCTATTGCACCGCAAATGCTTACCGGCCCTTATATTTTAACAGGCGCAGACAATGCACTTAATGGTGCTAATAGCTCTGTAGGCACTGTATCGTTTGGCTGGAAACCAATTAGCACGGGCGGCAGTGTATCGGTAGGTACTGGCACAAACGATTTTAACTTACAAAGCTTACATGCAGGTGTGAGTATGCCCCTAGAAGGCGCAAAGGATTGGAAGCTTGGTTTTGAAGGTGAGATTTCTCACTCACAAAGCGATGGCACTATTGATAACGGCGATCACGACTTTACGCGTGCATCGGGTCGCGTTCAATTAGCTGGCGCTGATTCTCAAACAGATTTGTTTTTTGGCTCACAAAATAAGTTTTTTGGCTGGCCAAATTTGTACACACCATTTGGCGTTAACGAAACAGAAGAGCTAGAAACGCGCTTATTAATGCTAAACCATAAGCAAAACTACGCAGATAATAGTCATTTTGAAGTGTCTGCTTATTATCGTAAGCATAACGATCATTATATTTTCTCGCGCGAGAACCCAAGCTCATTTGAAGCCTTTCACGAAACCGAGGTTAAATCGTTAGCATTGTCAGGTCGACATACTCAAAGTGATGTATTTGCAGTAAATTATTCAACACAGTTTATTGAAGATTCTATTGAATCAACCACGCTTGAAAACAACTTTACATCTCGAAACTATTATAAAATTAGTGTACTACCAGAGTACAAAATAGCGCTTGAGGACAACCAGCAACTTACTATTCGTTTAGGTGCTGCTTTTGACGACACTAACAGAGACGACTCTGAAACGTCACTTATTGGTGATGTAACCTTAAAAACACAAAACAGCGAAGGTTTTGAGCGCACGTTTTATTTATCGTACGCAGAGGCGAGCCAAGTGGCAGGCTATACCGCCATTGGCGGAAGTGATTCAGGCGGGTTATTTAGAAGTAATTACACCCTTGAGCGCGAAACGACTAAAAGCCTAGAGCTGGGTTTATTAGTTGATGAGCAAACTTGGCAACTTAATTCGGCTATTTTTTATCGCAAAGATGACAACTTAACCGATTGGACGTTTAATTTTGATTCAAGCTCTGCGCGCTTTGCAAACCCTGTAGATATAAATACGACGGGCATTGAGTTCTTAGCAACTAAACACTTTGAAACAACCGAAATTGTAGCGAGTTACACCTACCTTCATAAATCAGAAAATTACGGTGCGGCAGATATTGATGCTAGTTTTTACGCATTAAACTTTCCTGATCACCGCCTAACACTCGGCGCAGTGTGGAATCCTACTGATATATTGCAGTTTAGAATAGATAACGAGTGGCGCAAACAGCACGAAAATGCGCTGCGCGGTAGTGACGACGATGCTTTATTTACTCATTTAACGTTAAAAATTACACCACCTATGGTGAAAGACTTATTTATTACTTTAGCTGCAGATAACTTATGGGGTGAATCGTTTGAAGAGATACCTGGTACACCAGGGCGAGGTGAGCAATATACGTTAAGCGCAACGTATAGCTGGTAAACAGTAACGTAAGCAAGCTTCACGTCTACAAAACAACCACAAATCGACACTTTGTCGGTAGACGAAGAGCTTGCTCACGTGAAAAGCACAGCTTTTAATTACTTAAAATAAATACTCACTAATAGATAAGTGTAAATATATGTGTATTTTAATAGCTCACTAAGTTAGCTCTTCGAGCTCGGTAATAAGCGCTAGAGCTTGCGCATTTGTTGAGCCGCACACATCAAACGTGGCGCTAAAATCGCTACACACTTTAGGCCGACTTGAATCACCAAATAACTTACATAAATTACGTTCGTCCAGCTGAATACAGCGCTCTCCGGCTTCTTTACCGTTTGGCATCCCTGGTATTGGGGAGCTAATACTTGGCGCAATACAGCATGCACCGCAGCCTAATCTGCAAGTCATTGATTCGGTTTTCATAATATCCTCTGTATAAAAAACACTTACTTTTATTCCTTTTTAGGAACGTAATTAGCCCACACGCGAAGTTGCAATACACATATGTAATGCTTTGTTACATCTTAAAACGCCTTGTAAACACTTTATTGCGTATTATTGCTCTGTCACCACCAATTATGAAGGAATGCCTTGTGGCTACTACAAAACAAATAATACTCCCAATTGCAGTTTTAGCAGGCGGTATTGCTTTAGCTTTCGCCTTTATGGCCATGAAAAAGCCGCCAGAAGAAAAGCCGGAGCAAGACATTCGCCCTTTAGTTGCGACTCAAAGCATACTTTTAGATTCTATAACGCTCGATGTTAAATCGTACGGCATAGTAAAACCAAAAGACCGTACCGAATTAATAGCACAAGTAAGTGGGCAAGTTATTTTGGTGTCAGATCAATTTGTTGAAGGAGCGTTTGTAAAGCAAGGCGATATTTTAGCACGAATTGATGCAAATGATTACGAGGCAGACTTTATTGAAGCTCAAGCGGGTTTAGCACAAGCAAGCTCAGCACTTGAAATAGAACGCGCACAAGCGCATGTAGCAAAAGCAGAATGGGAGCGTATTAAATCCGACTCTAGCGATGCTATTGCATCAGAGCTTTATTTACGTAAACCACAATTAGCCGAAAAGCTCGCGCGTTACCGCTCTGCTCAAGCAAGTGTTAAACGTGCAAGCCGCAACCTTGAACGTACTTATATTAAAGCCCCGTACGATGCCATTATTAACGAGCGCACAATTAGCTTAGGTTCAGTAGTAAACCCAGGTAATAGCTTTGGTGCACTGAGCGCAACCTCGGTTGCAGAGGTTCGTTTACCGGTTGCCGATCAAGAACTGCAATATTTAAAAAATGGCGGCGTAGGTTCAAACGTTACATTTAACGCTGAATATGCGGGTAAGCAAACAATGTGGCAAGCCAAAGTAATTCGCACTGAAGGTGTGGTTGATCAAACAAGCCGCATGAGCTATTTGGTAGCACAACTTGCAACACCGTACGGCGATAAAACACGCCCACTTCGTTTTGGTTCGTACATTAACGCGACAATTGAAGGTCGCCCGCTTGATAACGCGATTATTGTTGCGCACCATTTAGTTAAAGATAATAAAATTGTGATTTTAAATGACGATCTAACCTTGTCATTTAAAACGCTAAATATTATACGCGAACAAAACGGCATGATTATAGCCAGCCAAGGGTTAAAAAATGGCGAGCAAATTGTCACCTCCGCCCTTGAATATCCAACCGAAGGTATGGCTGTAAAAATTGAAGATATTGCGCCTGATAAAACTGATGTAACTCAACTTGCGCTGAAAGAGGAATAGCCATGAACACTCGTGAAACAGGGTTAATAGCATGGTTTGCCCGAAATCCCGTTGCTGCCAACCTGCTAATGATATTTATATTAGTGGGCGGTCTTTTAATGGCCATGACTATTCGCAAACAAATGTTCCCACAGTTTGAAAGCAACTGGATAAGCGTACAAGCAGTTTATCCTGGGGCTGCCCCGCAAGAGGTTGAAGAAGGAATTACGATTAAAGTTGAAGAAAACCTTGAAGGTCTTGAAGGCATTAAACGCCTAATTACCTACTCTAATCGTGGTTTTTCTCAAGCGTGGATTGAAATAGAAGAGCAATACAATCCACAAGAAGTACTTGATGAAATTAAAGTACAAGTTGATTCAATAAATACCTTTCCTGCAGGAATGGAACGCCCTGTTGTTCGCCGTGATAAGTTTGAGCAAGAGGTAATGATACTCGCGCTTTATGGCGACATGAGTAACTACCAGTTAAAAGAGCTTGGCAACGATATAAAAGATGAGTTACAAGCGCTGCCTCACGTTAACCTGGTTAATTTTAACGGCGGTTTAGAGTACGAAATTGGTATAGAAGTCAGCCCAGATAAACTGCGCGAATATGGCTTAACATTTAGAGATATTGCAGGCGCTGTGCAAAGCTTTTCGGCAAATATGTCGGCGGGGCAAATACGCTCTGAAAACGGTTATATTTCGATGCGTGTTGAAAAACAAGCATACCGTGGCTTTGAATTTGAAAGGCTCCCACTTATTACTCTTGCTGATGGCGCACAAATTTACTTAGGCGATGTAGCAACCATTAACGATGGCTTTGAAGAAGGCTTACAGTATTCAAAATATAACGGTAAAAATTCACTCTCGTTTGAAGTAAACGCATCAAAAGATCAAGATATTACCGATGTAGCAAAAGTCCTTAAAAGCTACATGGCCGCTAAAGAGCCACTTTTACCTGCAGGCGTTAAGCTCTCTCCTATTGTTGATTTAACTTACTACCTTGAAGGTCGACTCGATATGATGGTCGATAACATGATTTGGGGTGGCTTGTTAGTAATGATAGTACTAGCATTGTTTTTACCGCTACGCTTAGCATTTTGGGTAATGATGGGCTTACCGGTGTCTTTTCTGGGCGCCTTTTTGTTTATGCCTATTGGCTTTTTAGATGTAACAATTAACCTAGCCTCTCTTTTTGCCTTTATACTTGTACTCGGGATTGTTGTTGATGACGCCATAGTTGTGGGCGAATCAGCCAGTGCCGAAATTGAAAAGTACGGCCACACGCTTGATAATGTTGTACGTGGTGTTAAACGTGTTGCGATGCCAGCAACCTTTGGTGTACTAACGACCATTGCGGCATTTTTACCGCAAACAATGGCAACAGGCCCTGGCGCTGCTTTTTCTAAGGCAATTGGTGGCGTTATTATTTTATGTTTGATTTTTTCACTCATAGAATCAAAACTTATTTTACCTGCGCACATTGCAGCAATGAACCCACGTAAACCAAACCCTAAAAATCTATTACACCGCTTACGTATGGTAATTGATAGTGCCTTAAAAGGCTTTGTGAACAACTACTACCTTCCTTTTGTTGGCCGCTGTATTCACTATCGCTATACCGTAATTGTTGGCTTTATGTGTTTGCTTATTGTAAGCGCAGGTATGTTTGCAGGTGGTTTAGTTAAATTTGTACCAAACCCTAAAATACCGCACGACTTTCCGCGTATTGATATTGAAATGAACCTTGCTTCGTCTGAGCAAGCAACGCTTGAAACCGCACGCAAAATAGAAGGCGTTTTGTTAAAGGTCGATCAACAATTACAAGAGCAATACGGTAAACCGATGATCCGCGATTTATCGGTAAGTCTGCGCGGCAGAACGCAAGCAAACATTATGGCCATTTTGGTAGAGCCTGATTTACGCCCTATCGATACCTTTGCCCTAAGTGCATTATGGCGCGAACAAATGCCCGCTTTACCTGGTGTTAAAACCATGACCATTCAAGACAGTATAATGAATGGTGGCCGAGATGATGGCGACGTTAGCTTTAAACTTGAAGGCAAAAATGCTGACGTACTAAAAGAAGTAGCAGGTAAATTAAAAGCTAAATTACAAACAATGGAAGGTGTTGGCGACGTAAACGACTCAATGCAAAGCGCCACTGACGAAGTACAACTTGATTTAAAACCACTGGCTTACAGCATGGGTTTAACGCTTGCTGATGTCGCATCGCAAGTAAGCTTTAGTTACTACGGCTTAGAAGCGCAGCGAATATTGCGTGAAGGCGAAGAAATTAAAGTCATGATCCGCTACCCAGAAGACGAACGTAACTCAATAAGTGACATAGCAAGTGTGCGTATTATTACACCTACTGGCGCTGAAGTTCCGCTAAGTGAAGTAGCCGAAGTTAAACTAGTTGACGGTGTAAACCGTATTCGCCGCGAAAACTCTAAACGTACTGTAAACGTATGGGCTGCGGTAAATACCGACCAAGCCGAACCTTTTGCGATTGCAGAAGAAATTCGTGATGAATACTTACCAACATTACTTAAAAGCTACCCTGGGGTTACAAGTGATGTAGCTGGGCGCATTCAAGAAGAAATGGATAGCGCTTCAGAGCAGCTTCGTGATTTTGGTATATCAATGATGATTATATTTGCCTTATTAGCGATTCCACTTCGCTCTTACTCGCAGCCACTTATTATTATGTCGGTTATTCCGTTTGGTGTAGTTGGCGCGATGTTTGGGCATATGATTTTAGGTATGACCATGAGTAGCTTATCGATGTTTGGCATAATTGCTGTAGCGGGCGTGGTTGTAAATGACTCCCTCGTTATGGTCGATTTTGTAAACAAAGCACGCGCTGAAGGTGTCGCGACTAAAGATGCTGTAATGCAAGCCGGTGCACGCCGCTTTAGAGCGATACTACTCACCTCAATCACAACCTTTATTGGTGTAATGCCAATTATTTTTGAAACGAGTTTACAAGCTAAAATAGTTATACCAATGGCTGTATCACTTGCCTTTGGTGTGTTATTTGCCACCGTAATTACACTAATACTTATACCGTGCCAGTACGTTGCACTAGAAGATGCTAAGCGATTAGTACGTAAAATGCGTGGCAAGCCGCCACTTGTAGATGCCCAACCAGCGCCTACTAATAGCTAAGTTAAGTAATATCCCAACCAAAAAAGCTCGGCATACTCTATGCCGAGCTTTTTATTTTAAGCTTAAAAATAATATTTAACTATTTACTAATATTACTTCTACTACTCATTTTTTAACACATAGACTCCATCAACAGTCCTAATAATTGAAAGAAATATTGCTCGTTTTTTATCCCTAATACGTTATGGTATTTAAATAATAAATATACATAATAAAGTTAAGGAACAGCCATGAATACCCCGCTATCAGATCACATCCCGCAAGAAGCCTTTGATTGGTATGATGAATACGCCCACGATTTAATGGACCGCCGTACGTTTATGAAAAAACTCGGTGGCCTTGCTGCACTTGGTTTTTCGATGGCTGTACTTACATCAGCGCTATTACCTAATTACGCGTTTGCTGAGCAAGTCTCGTTTAATGATGACGATATTACGGCAACGTACGAAGAATTCGATTCACCAGACGGATATGGTAAGGGCAAGGGATATTTAGCCGTACCTAAAAACGTAGAAGGTAAGCTCCCTGTTGTGCTAGTGGTACACGAAAACCGTGGATTAAACCCGTACGTAAAAGATGTAGCAAGGCGCTTAGCTAAGGTAGGCTTTATTGCGTTTGCACCCGATGCGTTGTTTCCACTAGGTGGCTATCCTGGTAACGACGATGAGGGTCGTGCCATGCAAAAAACAATGGATCGCGCTAAAATTCAAAACGATTTTGTAGCCGCTGCACACTTTTTAAAATCGCATGCTAACAGCAACGGTAAGCTAGGCGCTGTTGGGTTTTGCTTTGGTGGCTACATTGTTAATTACTTAGCCGCAGTAGATAGTAATTTAATCAGCGCAGGCGTGCCTTTTTACGGCACTCCTGCAAGTGAGAGTTTACGTAAAAATATTAAAGCGCCGTTAATGATTCAATTAGGTGAGCTTGATAAACGTGTAAACGCATCGTGGCCACAGTACGAGCAAGATTTAAAAGCCAATAACGTTGAATACACTATGCATATGTATAAAGGGGCAAATCATGGTTTTCATAACGACTCTACTGGGCGTTATGATGAGAAAAAAGCAGAACTTGCATGGCAGCGTACTATTGAGTTTTTTAATAAAAAACTAAGTTAATCAGATTGCGTATTAATCCTTTAATACGCTTTTATCAATAATTCCTTTATTTACCAACTGCTGCAGAATAGTTTGGGATTTTGCTCTGCATGCATCACGTAGTAAACGTACCGCAGGCGTTATTGACTGCCTACTTGGGCAAATAAGCCATAATTCGCCATTAGTGTGTTGATAACCTGGCAAAGCAGTAACCACCCTATCATTGAGTAAATCATCGGCTATATCGAGTGCTGACTTTACTGCTAAGCCTTTACCCGCAACACACCATCGCCTCACTAGGTCACCATCGTTAGACGCGCGCCGACCATCCATTTTAACTTTATATTTTGACTCACCATCGGTGAACTCCCATGTGTTATTTATAATATCTTGTAGTTGATAAAATAAGCCTTGGTGATTAGCTAAGTCGTCTGGATGTTCAGGAGAGCCATTTTGTAATAAATATTCTTGAGTTGCACATAATAAGCGCGGTACGTTGCAAATTTTAAAACCGTAAACGCTAGCGTCACTTGGCGAGCCATAACGAAGTGCTATATCAACTGAATCACGATAAAAATCAATATTACTGTCACTTATATGCGCTCGGAGGCTTAACTTAGGATAATTATCCATCAGCTCATCAATCCATGGGATAACTAAATTTCGCCCCAAATCGGATGAAAGAGCAACACGTAATTCGCCTTCAATTTCGTCATGCTCACCTTTGAGGTTATGCTTTGCTTGCTCAAGTATTGCTAAAGCTTGTTCGCACTGAGGTATATAGCGCTCCCCAGCGGCTGATAACCTTAAATGATGTGTAGTACGTACAAACAGTTCACTGCCCAGTTCTAATTCAACACGCTTAATTACCGCGCTCGCAGTTGCTGTGCGCATATCTAATTTAGCAGCTGCAAGCGTAATACTTCTAAACTCAGCTACTTTTAGAATAAGTTTTAAATCTTCTATGTTCATATTATCTATATATATTTGATAATGTTTCAATGATTATGATGTTTATTAAATGCAAAGCAAGCGCTATTATCAAATCCGTAAAATATTCTTATTTAAAACTGATTGGTCACTATTGAATTATTTAAATTCAAACCAATTAATAACAACTCGCTCAATTTATTTATTTGGAAAAATAATGACTCACCCAATTATTAGTGATTTAGAAAAACGCTACACAACTAAACGTTACACAACTAAGCGTATTCCTCAAGATGACCTAGACGTAGTATATGAAGCTATGCGTCTTTCTCCTTCATCAATTAACTCGCAGCCTTGGAAGTTTGTTGTAATTGAATCTGATGAAGCAAAAGAACGTATGCATACTACCTTTGCTAATAAGTTTCAATTTAATCAGCCTCATATTAAAACAGCGTCGCACGTTATTTTATTTGCTTACAACCCTAAATATACACGTGACGATTACGCACAAGTAATTGATGCAGACATTAAAAACGGTCGTACTAAAGCAGAAAACCGCGAACAATCATTTGGTGCTTTCGCGTTTGTTGATATGAATACTGATGAGCAAGGCAATAACGCAACGTGGACTAAAGCGCAAACTTACATAGCGCTTGGTAACACAATGCATGCAGCAGCACGCTTAGGTATTGATTCAACTCCTATGGAAGGCGTTGATGCACAGTTGATTGGCGAAGTTTTTGAAAAAGAGCTAGATGGTTACATTTGTGATGTAGCTTTAGTACTTGGCTACCATGATGACGCAGAAGATTATAATGCTAAATTACCTAAATCGCGTTTAGCTAAAGAGCAAATAATTCAAGTTTTATAAGTTATATTTTTATTACATTAAAAAACCACTTATTTGCATTCAAATAAGTGGTTTTTTGCTTTTAAAGCGGCTTAACTCACTTTAAGCTGCGCAGCTTGAATGTATTGCACGAGATCTTCAATAGAAACCACGGTCATATTATGCTTATTAGCATAATCACTAACTTCAGGTAAACGTGCCATTGAACCATCGGGGTTGGTAAGTTCGCAAATTACACCAAATGGTTTTAAGCCTGCAAGTTGCATTAAATCAACCGATGCTTCGGTATGACCACGGCGAACTAGCACACCGCCAGTTTGTGCTTTTAAACCAAATACATGGCCAGGGCGCGATAAATCACTTGGTTTGGCGTTATCGGCTGTCGCTGTTTTTATAGTGGTTACTCTATCAGCAGCAGACACGCCTGTTGTAACGCCATGCTTAGCTTCAATAGTGACTGTATAAGCGGTGTTATTTTGACTTGTGTTGTGGGTTACCATTTGCGGTAAGTCGAGCTGTTTAATGCGCTCCTCCCCCATACACAAGCAAACAATACCGCTGCCTTCGCGGATCATTTCGGCCATTTGAGAAGTCGTTAAATGCTCAGCTGAAAATACAAAGTCGCCTTCATTTTCACGGTTTTCATCATCAACAACAAGTACGCCTTGCCCTTGCTGTAGTGCAGCAATTGCGCTTTGTACGCGGATATGGCTTTCGCCGAATTGAGTAAGTAGAGACTGAATCATCATTATATTCCAAATAAAAAATAATAGATTCAGGACTGTGAAAGGATCAGTAATATATCGCTTTAAATTTAAAACGATCACTACCAAAATAGCTTAAATAAAATAACAAAATGCACGCAGCAAAAAGCAGCGCACACTGTTATACCAACGGCATTAAATTAGTAACCTATTATAGCGCTAAAAAATAGCTCACTTAACGCGATATAATGATCATGTCTTTAATAAAATTGGTATTAGTATAATAAGCCATATTCTCTTTCATCCGGACTGTAACCGTCGGCTCTGGCATCTCACCAGATCTGCTTGACCTTTACTTAACCGAGAAAATTAGTTAAATAAAGCGCTCGCGGGCTCGTTTAAGTTATAAATAACATTAAACATACCGCCGGTGGGGAATTTCGCCCCGCCCTGAGAATGTACTTTTATAACTAAAGCGCTATAAAAGCGGGCTTATTATACCCTTTAACTTAATTACTTATCAAAGGTAAGTGAATAAACTTCTAACAAAGCTCGGTATTTAATGAGGCTTTGACTACTTTACCTTCATTTATGTCAGCGGTGATTGTACAAGTAGCACCGTTTACTAAATTTAAGTTAGGTGGAGCATGACCAATATCGGCATCAATAATCACAGGAAATAAACACCCACCTAGTGCAACATCAAGCGCGTGGCGGTAATCAAAAGAAGCATCTTGACCTTGAGTGATCACGCTGCGACCAATAATAATACCGTTTATATCGTCAAATATACCTGCTAATTTTAATGAAAGTAAAAACCGTGCAACGGTTGTTGGCGTCAGCTCTGAGTTTTCTAGGTATAAAATAAGCCCTTCGGGTGCACTGTGTTTTTTAAATTCATGCAGAGCCAAAAATGGAGAGTCGAGCAATAAGCCAACTGTATCTAAACACCCACCAAATAAGCGACCCGACATTTCAATAGTGCGTGAATCAAAGTAATTTAAACACTGCCACTGAGTAACTTCTGTGTGTTCAAACAATGCATTTGGGTTTTGTACGTAATCAGGTCTATTTTTTTGATAATGCGATGACGGTGCTTGCTCAAATTTGCTACCTGCTTCATAACTTAGTGTTTCAAATATTTGCAGGCAATAAGGACTTTTTTCGTCAGGATGTAACTGCATAAGATTAGCGCTGTGTAGTGTGGCCCATTGGCATTTTGCCGTGAGTGCGCATGCAATGGTGCTTACATCAGAGAACCCAACTAACCATTTAGGCTTTGCTTCTTTAATTGCATTAAAATCAAGTAGGGGCAGTATTTCCATTGCAAGCTCGCCACCAAATGGAGGCATAATTGCATCTATCTCATCATCTAATAAAAAACCCATTAACTGCTGAGCGTGCGCTTTAGCGTTAAGCTGTCCATGCGGTTTGCTTTGGCGTAAAAACTCTCCTTCAACAACATCATATCCTCGATGTTTTAATCCATTAATAACAATGTCTAACCGTGCATGGTACTTTTCTTTGAGGCCTGATGAAAGTGAACAAATTGCTATTTTTGATCCTACTTTTAAAGGCGCTGGGTAAAGTATATTAGCCATATATTTTCCTTTTTAGAGAATACGTTAATACCAATTACGTTAGATTAGTGATCTATTTTAGCGAAAAGAAAATAGCTCATTAACAAGGCGAAAATCATGACATATAGCTGTTCAATATAAATAATTTTTATCGCCGCTAGTGAGTTATTCAATGCGCTAGAATATATACGTCTTTAACAATATCGGTATAAGTACCTACTATACCAACATAGACCATATTTATAGAATATGAATACTGTACGTGCGCGTTTACCATTAAAGGTTAAATTACAGACATAAAAAAACCGATGTAATTACATCGGTTTTTATTTAAAACGTTAAAGTGAGTTATACGTTAAAGATACTCAACTTCAATGATTTCGAACTCAACAATACCTTTTGGCGTTTGAATAGACACTGCGTCGTCCATTTGTTTACCAATTAAGCCACGTGCAATCGGTGAGTTAACAGATATTAAGTTGTTTTTAATACTTGCTTCATCATCGCCCACAATACGGTATTTTACTTCAGCATCGGTTTCTACATTTACAATAGTTACCGTAGTGCCAAAAATAACTTTACCGGTATTTGGCATTTTAGTTACGTCAATTATTTGAACATTTGAAAGTTTAGCTTCAATTTCTTGAATACGACCTTCACAAAAACCCTGTTGCTCACGCGCAGCGTGGTACTCAGCGTTTTCTTTTAAGTCACCGTGTTCACGCGCAACAGCAATGTCGGCGATAATTTTTGGACGGGTAACTGTTTTTAATTCGTTAAGCTCTTTACGCAGTAAATCTGCGCCACGAACTGTCATCGGAATTGATTGCATACTTTTCTCACTTTACACCAAGGCCTTAGTTGGCCTTGGCACATTTCCTTAGTTCAATCGCAGGTGTAGCTCTTGAACTGACGTCACTTTACTACGGTCATCTGCTTTGTTAGCAGTACAGTTAGCGAATGCCGCGTTCAAGGTTGTCGTATAGTTGGTTTTATTTTGCAATGCACCACGACGTAACACCTTCGAATCTTCGATCGCTTGGCGACCTTCGGTGGTATTGACGATATAGCTGTACTCTTTATTCTTGATATAATCAAGAATATGCGGGCGGCCTTCATATACTTTGTTTACACGTCGTACTTCAATGCCAGCTTCTTCAAGAGCTTGTGCCGTGCCACCAGTTGCGTCAAGTTCAAAACCTAAGTCGGTCATAATTTTGGCTAATTCAACAATACGTGGCTTATCGCTATTACGAACAGATAATAACGCGCGACCACCGCGTGGTAAAGTATTGCTTGCACCTAATTGTGCTTTTGCGAATGCTTCGGCGAAAGTATCACCAACACCCATCACTTCACCTGTTGAACGCATCTCAGGACCACGGATTGGATCCACACCCTGAAACTTAGCAAACGGCAGTACAACTTCTTTAACGCTGTAGTAAGGAGGGATCACTTCTTTAGTAATACCTTGGCTTGCTAAAGACTGACCAGCCATACAACGTGCAGCTACTTTTGCAAGCGCCACACCGGTTGCTTTAGATACAAACGGTACAGTACGTGCAGCACGCGGGTTAACTTCAATTAAGTACACTTTGTCTTCTTTTACTGCAAACTGTGTATTCATCAAGCCAACAACACCAAGTTCAAGCGCCATGTCGGTTACTTGCTTGCGCATTACGTCTTGCACTTCTTGTGATAAAGAATGTGCAGGTAATGAACATGCTGAGTCACCTGAGTGAACACCCGCTTGCTCAATGTGCTCCATGATACCGCCGATGATTACTTGTTCGCCGTCACAAATTGCGTCGACGTCAACTTCAATCGCGTTATCTAAGAAACGGTCCAGTAATACAGGTGCTTCGTTTGATGCTTGCACAGCTTCGGTCATGTAGCGACGTAAATCATCTTCGTCGTATACAATTTCCATTGCACGACCACCTAGTACATACGACGGGCGTACAACTAATGGAAAGCCAATTTCAACTGACTTAAGTAAGGCTTCTTCAGTTGAAGTTACTGTTGCATTTTCTGGCTGAAGTAAGTTTAAACGCTCAACAAGTTGTTGGAAACGTTCGCGGTCTTCTGCACGGTCAATCGCATCAGGTGAAGTACCAATCACTGGTACGCCGTTTGCTTCAAGCTCACGCGCTAGCTTAAGTGGTGTTTGACCACCGTACTGCACGATAACGCCTTTTGGCTTTTCAACACGTACGATTTCGAGTACGTCTTCAAGCGTAATTGGTTCAAAGTATAACCTGTCAGATGTATCGTAATCGGTAGATACCGTTTCAGGGTTACAGTTAACCATAATAGTTTCGTAACCGTCTTCGCGAAGCGCAAGCGAGGCATGTACACAACAGTAGTCAAACTCAATACCTTGACCGATACGGTTTGGACCACCACCAATAACCATGATTTTATCACGATCTGTTGGATTAGCTTCACACTCTTCATCGTAAGTTGAATACATGTAAGCAGTGTCTGAGCTAAATTCTGCAGCGCACGTATCAACACGTTTGTATACTGGCACGATGTTTAATAAATGACGTTTTTTACGAATTTCAGCTTCAGATACACCTGCAATTTCTGCTATACGCGGATCTGCAAAGCCTTTGCGCTTAAGTTTACGTAGGAAGTCAGCATTTAAACCCGCCATGCCTACTTTCGCTATTTTTGATTCGTCTTTTAAAATGTCTTCTATTTGTACTAAGAACCAGCGGTTAACTTTAGTCAGTTCGTAAACATCATCAACGCTCATGCCATGGCGCATTGCATCAGCAATGTACCAAATACGCTCAGCGCCTGGCTCGCGTAGTTCACGAATTATTTTTTCTTTTGCTTTAGGGTCATCAAGCGCAACTATCGGGTTGAATCCCGTTGCACCCACTTCAAGACCACGTAATGCTTTTTGCAACGACTCTTGTTGGTTACGACCAATTGCCATTACTTCGCCAACTGATTTCATTTGCGTAGTTAAACGGTCGTTAGCACCGGCAAATTTTTCAAAGTTAAAGCGAGGAATTTTTGTAACAACGTAATCGATTGAAGGCTCAAAAGACGCGGGTGTTTTGCCACCAGTAATATCGTTTTGAAGTTCATCAAGCGTGTAACCTACTGCTAGTTTTGCTGCAATTTTAGCAATTGGGAAACCCGTTGCTTTTGATGCTAGTGCAGATGAACGTGATACACGTGGGTTCATCTCAATGATAACCATACGGCCATCTTCTGGATTAATACCAAACTGTACGTTCGAACCACCGGTTTCTACACCAATTTCACGTAATACTGCCATAGAGGCGTTACGCATAATTTGGTATTCTTTGTCGGTTAGCGTTTGCGCTGGTGCAACGGTGATTGAATCGCCAGTGTGAACACCCATAGGGTCAAAGTTTTCAATGGTACAAACAATAATACAGTTGTCGTTTTTATCACGTACAACTTCTGTTTCGTACTCTTTCCAACCAATCAGTGATTCATCAATTAGTAATTCGTTCGTTGGCGATAAATCTAAGCCACGTTCACAAATTTCTTCAAACTCTTCTAAGTTATACGCTACACCGCCGCCGGTGCCGCCCATGGTAAAAGAAGGTCTGATAATACATGGTAAACCAATGCGCGTTATGATGTCTTTGGCTTCATCCATAGAGTGAGCAATCTCAGCTCGAGGACACTCTAGACCAATATTTTTCATTGCGATATCGAAACGTTCGCGGTTTTCTGCTTTGTCGATTGCATCAGCCGTTGCACCAATTAGTTCAACGCCATGTTTAGCCAATACACCGTGCTTGTCTAGTTCAAGCGCACAGTTTAATGCCGTTTGACCACCCATTGTAGGCAGTACTGCATCTGGCTTTTCTTTTTCAATAATTTTTTCTACCACTTCCCAGTGAATTGGTTCGATGTATGTTGCATCGGCCATATCAGGGTCGGTCATGATAGTTGCAGGGTTTGAGTTAACTAATATAACTCTGTAGCCTTCTTCTCTAAGTGCTTTACACGCTTGAGCACCAGAGTAGTCAAATTCACACGCTTGACCAATTACAATTGGGCCTGCGCCTAAGATAAGAATGCTTTTTATGTCGGTACGTTTTGGCATTATTACTCCAGTTAAATTAGTGTTTACGCGCTTGCATCAAATCGATGAAGTAGTCAAATAATGGGGCTGCATCGTGCGGACCAGGGCTTGCTTCAGGGTGACCCTGGAAGCTAAACGCAGGTTTATCTGTACGATGAATACCTTGAAGCGTTCCGTCAAATAACGATTTGTGCGTGGCACGAAGCGTACTTGGCAGGCTTGACTCTTGAGCTGCAAAACCATGGTTTTGAGCTGTGATCATAACTACATCGCGGTCTAGGTCTTTAACTGGGTGGTTAGCGCCGTGGTGGCCAAATTTCATTTTTTCTGTTTTAGCACCTGAGGCAAGGGCTAATAACTGATGGCCTAAACAGATACCAAAAATTGGTGTGTCGGTTTCTAAAAAGGTTTTAATTGCATCAATAGCGTAAGTACATGGCTCAGGATCGCCAGGGCCATTAGATAGGAAGATACCATCAGGGTTTAAAGCCAGTACGTCAGCGGCAGAGGTTTGCGCTGGTACTACTGTAAGTTTACAACCACGGTCTACAAGCATACGTAAAATATTACGCTTTACACCGAAGTCGTAGGCAACAACATGAAACTTTTCATCAGCAGCATCAAGGGTTTTAAATCCTTCGCCTAATGTCCAGCTTGATTCGCGCCACTCAAAATTTTCCTTGGTTGAGACAACTTTTGCTAAATCCATACCTTTTAAGCCTGGGAAGGCTTGCGCGGCTTGTAGCGCTTTATTTTCGTCTAGCTCGTCGCCAGCAATAATACACCCGTTTTGTGCGCCTTTATCACGCAAAATTCGAGTTAACTTTCTGGTGTCGATGTCCGCAATACCTAAAATATTACGTTCTTTTAAGTAATCATCTAACGATTGCTCGTTACGAAAATTACTCGCTAGCAGTGGCAAATCACGGATCACTAGGCCTTTAGCCCAAATTTGATTCGCTTCTTCGTCTTCGCTGTTGGTACCCGTATTACCGATATGTGGGTACGTCAAAGTTACGATTTGTTCCGCGTATGATGGATCAGTCAAAATTTCTTGATAACCAGTCATAGACGTATTGAATACTACTTCACCGACTGACATGCCGTCAGCGCCGATTGCAGTACCGCGAAACACTGTGCCGTCTTCTAGGACTAACAGAGCGGATTTAGTCAAGTTAAACCTCCTAACAGTAAAAAACGGGAGTAAGCAATTGCTTAACACCCCGCCAATACCCAGAGGGATCGTCAAAACCAGATTTCTGTGAGCTTAAATTGTTTTACGCAATATTAAATGATGCAGATGTAAAGCATTCAACCTTCAATCATTTTTTCTTGCCTAAAACTATTTTTATTCCCACTGAAACCCCGGATTTACTAGCCACTTGGGTATAATTGGAAACACGCATTTAGTAATTTTTGGCAAATTGGCTGCATATTACATTAAGTTAGCTTTTAGGTCTAATATTATTTAGTAAATCGTTACAAACAAGTCACTGTAGGCAAAATTAGACCCAAACAGTTAAAAAAGTAACTAAACTACTTCAGATCTAGTACATCTTGCATATCATAAAGTCCTGCAGGTTTATTTTTCAACCAGCTTGCAGCCCTTACAGCACCTAGAGCGAATGTCATTCTTGAACTTGCTTTATGGGTTAATTCGAGTCTTTCGCCCATTGTGGCGAAGTATGCGGTGTGTTCACCTACTATATCGCCCCCTCTTAGTACCGAATAACCAATTTCATTTTGCGATTTAGCTGTCTCCACTTGGCTGCGGTCATATACAGCAACCTCGTCGTGGTCCCAGCCTTTAGCCTGTGCAATTGATTCGCCAATGGCTAATGCTGTGCCCGATGGCGCATCGATTTTATGACGATGATGCGCTTCAAATATTTCAATATCTAAATCGTCACCAAATTTGGTCGCTGCGGTTTGTACTAGGTTTAATAATACATTTACGCCAACACTGTAGTTTCGCGCAAATACAATAGGAATATGCTTAGCGGCATCGTGTAAAAGTGCCATATCGTCGCTTGTTAAGCCCGTCGTGCCAATAACCATAGGAATTTTTTGTGCTACAGCGGTTTTTAAATGGTTTTTCATACCAGCGGGAAGCGTAAAGTCGATTAAAACATCTACATTATCTATTGTGGTTTCTTCGCTAAAGCTAACACTGTTATCGGCTGCGCTATTTACTTGATTTATATTAATACCTAATAACGATGAACTGCTACGAACGTATGCACCTGTAAGTTGTGTTTGCTCTTTAATTGTCGCTGCTTCTAATAGAGCTAAGCCCATTCTGCCATTAGCACCAAAAACGCCTATTCGATTTGTAGTCATTGTTTTTACCTAATTTAAATTTGAATCCGTTTTTTACTAATCTGTGTATATATCCGGTGCATTACAAATACGCGCTTAGGCATTTTTATGCAGTTGGACAAATATTAATCGCTGAAAATAGCGTTACTTTGTAGATATTATCTAAAAGTCATGCAATAGTCAGGTGACCTTTTAATTTAATAATAATAACAATACCAGTTTACTTTAGCCATCTATACATTTAAACTTCTCTTTCGCGTCGATTTGGTCTTTGGCTTGCGGGCGCTGCACTCTCCTAATTTTGTTAATGATTAACATAGTAGGTAGATTTGCTAAATTCAGCTAAAAGAGGAATTTTTGGCTGTTGTAAATTAACTGGTTTCGAGGATTATGATGCAGCCATCATTTAACAAAAACAAAGCAATACTTTCTTTACTACCCCTTTTAACCTTTGTAGCACTATTTTTAGGCTCAGGTTTATATTTGCAATCTCAAGGGGTTGATTACGCTTTTTATCAACTTCCTGCTCCAGTGGCTATATTACCTGCCATTATGCTTGCGTTTATTTTAAATAAAGGCACGGTAAACGAGTGTGTAGAGACCTTTATTAAAGGTGCCGGACACAACAATATTATTACCATGTGTTTAATCTACTTACTTGCAGGTGCGTTTTCTGCCGTTGCCAGTGCAACCGGTGGTGTAGATGCGGTAGTAAATGCTGGCTTATCACTTATTCCACCTTCGTTATTACTTCCTGGTTTATTTTTAATTGCAGCGGTTGTATCTACTGCAATGGGTACGTCGATGGGAACGATTGGTGCTATTGGTCCTATTGCATATGCAGTATCCATCAAAACAGGTATCGACCCTGCGTTAATGGCCGGTACGATTGTATCTGGCGCTATGTTTGGCGATAACTTATCTATTATTTCAGATACCACTATTGCAGCTACGCGAACGCAGGGCTGTGAAATGAAAGACAAGTTTAAAGAGAATCTTAAAATAGCAGTACCCGCTGCAATACTAACTATTGGCTTGTTGTTTTATTTAACACCTGCAGCACAAGTAGTTGAAACCAAAGATTACGATATTTGGTTAGTACTTCCTTATGCCTTTATTTTAGTGTTAGCCGTTGCTGGCTTAAACGTATTTGTAGTGTTATTTAGCGGTATTATTTTTGCTGCACTTATGGGCTTTACAGGAAGTTATGAAGGCGCAAGCTTTGTAAAAGATATTTACAAAGGCTTTACCGACATGCAGGAGATATTTTTACTCTCTATGTTTATTGGTGGATTATCTGAATTTATTCGCATTAATGGTGGCCTTGATTATATTGCTCATAAGATTCAGGCAATTACAAAAATCATTGCAAAATGGCATCGCAAAGTGGCTGATCAATTAGGTATTGCAGCATTAGTTATGACAAGTAATATGTGTATTGCTAATAACACAGTATCTATTATTGTTGCTGGCCCTATTGCTAAAAAGCTGGCAGATGATGGTGAAATAAGCGGTAAACGCTCTGCAAGTTTGCTTGATATATTTGCTTGTGTAACGCAAGGTTCACTTCCTTATGGCGCACAAGCGCTACTGTTAGGTGCTACGTTTAAAATTAGCCCGTGGGAAGTATCAACGTCTTCTTATTACTGTTTTATTTTAGCATTTACGGCGATTACTATTATTTGTTTACGCCGTAATAAAGCGTAATAAATTGAGTCATTACATGTTGCAGCTTATTAAGTAGGCTGCAACATTTGTTAAAATTAACACTCTATAAATCAATTACTCCTGCTATAATCTCTGCTTCCGCCTGTCATTAAAATTATAGTTAATTAAACAGTTATGAAATTTAAAAAATCACTTTCCCTCGTTAGCCTTGCGTCAATTGCTTTATCGTCATCTGCTTTTGCAGCAAACTGGAGCAGTACAGCGCTACACCTTAATAATGGTTTTCAAAAAAACCCGTTTACCGAAAAGAAATCAAATACAACCGTTTATTCTATTCAGCATGCTTCCGGTTATGAATTTGGTGATAACTTTTTCTTTATTGATTACAGTAATGATCTTAAAGACGATGGTTACCAAGACGATGACTTTTATGGCGAATTTTACACTACAGTTAGCATGTCTGCTCTTTATGATGAAAAAGTGGGTACTGGCAATTTATTAGATATTGGTTTAACAGCCGGTATTAATGTTGCCCACGATGCAAAAATGGTTAAGTACTTACCCGGCGTTAAATTAAGCTGGGATGTACCAGGGTTTAACTTTTTTCAAACACTAATAACTGCCTATATTGACGACAGCGAAGGTGTAGCAAAAGGCGGCGCCCCTATTGAAACTAATAGCTGGATGCTTGATGTAGCTTTTGAATACCCTTTCACTATTGGCTCGCAAAAATTTAGCTTTAAAGGCCACGCTGAGTACATTGCAAAGCGTGAAGATGAGTTTGGCAATAATGTAGAGGCGTGGATACTCGCTCAACCTATTTTAGTGTGGGATATGGGTAACGCCCTTCAAATGAAAGAGAACACATTACTGCTGGGTATGGAATTACAATACTGGCACAATAAATTAGGTACTGAAGTCACTGAATCGGTACCTCAAATCCATATTGAGTGGACATTTTAAACTTTTACAATCAGCTCTTTACTCAGTAATAATAAGCGAAGCACAATTTTAGCTTCGCTTTTTTTCGTCCACGTAAAACATTTAATTGAACAGGTTTAAATACTTAGTTATTGTTGTACTTCTTTTTAAGCCAAGCGTTCGCCTTTAATAGGAGTAACTGAATGTCGTCGATTAAAGTTATTTGTTTCTCTACTTTATTAGTACTAACAAACAATGCCTTAGCTGGCACTTCTCAAGATACATCCGCCCTTTCTTATGATGCACTATTAAGCAATTACGAATACGATTTTAAGGTAAATTACTTTGCACTTGAGTCGCAAAAACAATCATTAAAAATGGCTTATATTTACTTAAAGCCTACTAAAGCCGGTATGCCTACAGTTACACTTATGCACGGCAAAAATTTTAATGCTGACTACTGGACTACAACCGCTCAATATCTGCAATCTTTAGGTTATGGGGTATTAATCCCTGATCAAATTGGTTTTGGCAAGTCGTCTAAGCCAACTAATTACCAGTATTCGTTTGCGACGCTTGCTCATCATACTCACGCGTTAATAGATTCACTTAATATTAAAGAGTCGATTGTACTTGGGCACTCTATGGGCGGGATGCTAGCGAGTCGTTTTGCATTAATGTATCCAAATACAACTAAAAAGCTAATTTTATTAAACCCTATTGGGCTTGAAAACTACCTGCAGTATGTTGATTACAAAGATACTAATTTTTTCTATAAAAACGAGCTTTCAAAAACACCGGAAGGCGTTAAACGTTATCAACAAAAAAATTACTACGATGGTAAGTGGAATACAACATATTCAGCCTTAACTGACTTTATAACAGGGCAAATACAAGGCCCAGATAAAGAACAAATGGCATGGGTAAATGCTAAAACATACGACATGATTTTCACTCAACCTGTAATAACCGAATTTAAAGATTTAATTGTTCCGGTTAAATTAATTATTGGTACACGCGACAGAACCGGCCCAGGCCGTAACTGGAAAAAAGAGGGTGTTGATTACGAGCTTGGTCGATACGATAAATTAGGCAGACACGCTGCAACACTAATTCCTGACGCACAATTATTCGAACTAGATAACTTAGGGCACCTGCCGCACATTGAAGATTTTGAACGCTTTAAAAATGTATTACAAAAAGCGCTTACAACTAAATAAAGGTGAGTACTGAATACAAAAACCCCTGTAAGTAATTACTCTCAGGGGCTTTTATTTAGTAATTAAACTAGATTACAACTTACATTGTGGGTTTTTACCCTGTGCTTTAGCTGTACTTTGCTCACTAAGTGCTTTACTCATTTGTGCTTGTAAGTCTTTAATACGACTGCTTGGCGCTGGGTGAGTTGATAAAAACTCAGGTGTTGTACCACTACTTGCTGCACTCATATTTTGCCAAAGGGTTACTGATTCTTGTGGATTAAAGCCTGCTTCCGCCATTAAATCTAAGCCAATTTCATCAGCTTCTGACTCGTGCGAACGGCTAAATGGCAAAACAACACCATACTGTGCGCCTAAGCCTAGACCCTGCATAATTTCATTACGGTATTGAATGTTACCCATTTCAAGTGCTGCACTACCAAGTTGCATACCGGTATCTAAAATAGAACTCTGTGAAACACGTTCATTAGAATGCTCAGCAATTACGTGCCCTACTTCGTGTCCAAGTACGGTTGCTAGTTGGTCTTGATTGGTGGCTATTTTTAATAAGCCCGTATGAACCCCAATGTAACCACCAGGTAGTGCAAAAGCGTTAGCAGATTCATCTTCAAATACAACTACTTCCCAATTTTGCGACGCGTATTCTTTTGGTAAGACAGCCACTACTTTTTCAGCAATGCAATTTACATATGCATTTGTTTTTGCATCTTTATTAATTGGTTGGCTTTTTTTCATATCTGCAAAACTAGCAGTGCCCATTTCACTCATTTGTTGATCTGAGTAAAGCGCTATTTGAGTGCGTCCTGTTGGTGACGTTTTACAACCGGCTAAAACGGCTGTCGCTAATACTGCAAGTACTAGTTTTTTCATGATAATTCTCTTAAGTAATGAATTTTTTATTGCTTGTAGAATAGCAAACACAGTATCAATTTAAAATATTTGCTTTATATACCTTTATATTAAAAGGATACGATAAGACGATAAACTTAGCAGGCAAACTAAGTTTATCCAAATACAATGCCCTGTTACACTATAGCCCTTGTTTTTAGTGATTGTTGAGTTTACACATGGACGCCTCAGCCTCGTCTTTTAATACCCGTATTTTATTGCCTTTATTAGCCAGTATCGTGGCGATTACTCCTTTGGCTATTGATATGTATTTGCCTGCCATGCTGGTAATTGCAAGCGATTTACAAACTAATATGCCAAATGTACAAATATCGTTGAGTATTTACTTAGCGGGTTATTCATTGGGGATGTTATTTTTTGGCCCTATTGCCGATCAAATTGGCCGCCGTAAGCTCGCACGTATTGGCTTAACCCTATTTGGCGCAAGCTCACTTGCACTCGCATTTACAACCGAAATCCATGCGTTTTGGACTCTTAGAGCAGTGCAAGCATTTACCGGAGCGGCAGCAACCGTAGTCGTACCGGGTATTATTCGCCATATTTATCAGCAAAATACAGCTAAGGGAATGTCGTATGTGTCGATGATCATGATGGTAGCACCGTTAGTAGCCCCCTCTGTTGGTTCGTTTATTTTAGGATTTTCTGTTTGGTCAACCATATTTTTGGTTCTTGCTGGATATAGCTTTTTAATATTAGCGTTTGTACAAGTGTATCTAATCGATATTCCTATTCATAAAAATGAGAAAAAAGGCCTCGCTCTGTTTTTTGACAGCTATAAAACTGTACTGAGTAATAAAGACGCACGTGCGGATATACTCAGTTCTATGTTTGTATCGTTTGGATTTTTTTGCTTTTTAACCTCAGTACCTTTTATATATTTGGATTTATATGAAGTATCAGAACAATTATTTGGTGTGTTATTTGCATTTAATGTAATGGCGCTGATGTTTGGTAACTTTTTAAATACGCGAATTGTACCAAGGCTGGGATCTCGAAAAATGCTCTATATTGGGCTTGTATGTGGGTTTTTATCGGGGCTTGCGCTGTTAACATTTAGCTTATTGCACTTATCACTTTATTATATTGTGGCTGCTATTGCGCCATTAATGATGAGCTTAGGTGTCACTGCAAGTAATGCTGATTCGCTAATATTGATGAAGTTTGAAAGAAACACAGGTACAGCAACGGCCGTAATTGGCACACTTCGTTTTGGTAGTGGTGCATTAGTTGGCCCGCTACTCGCCATTATGCATGCAAAAAGCGCAGTGCCATTTTCAAGTTTAATGTTTAGTGCTGTGTTACTCACTATGCTCGTACAGCTAATTCACTATAAAAAAGACAAAAAAAATGCCTCAATATGAGGCATTTTTATCAAAGCTAATAATCTTAAATTAATTAAGCGTCAGCAGCTTTAGAAACCATAACCATTGCAGGGCGTAATAAACGACCATTCAATGTGTAACCTTTTTGCATAACAGCAAGTACTGTATTAGGTGTTACATCGTTACTTGGTTGAATTGACATTGCTTGATGAAAATCTGGATTAAACTGCTCACCTTGTGGGTTTACAATTTCAACACCAAATTTAGAAACAGCGTCATTAAAGCTCTTAACCGTCATATCGATACCTTCAAGCAACGGCTTTAGTGTCTCATTTTCTTTATCAGAAAATTCAATAGCACGTTCAAGGTTATCAATTACAGGTAGTAATTCGTTAGCAAATTTTTCTAGTGCAAATTTATGCGCTTTTTCTACATCTTGTGCTGCACGACGACGAATATTATCTACATCTGCTGCAGCGCGAACAACACCGTCTTTTTGGTCAGCAATTGTTTGCTTTGCAGCTTCAAGTTCTGCATATAACATCGCAATTTCTGCTTCAGGGCTTTGTTCTTGTTCTGCATGCTGATCAGCGGCTTCTACTGCTGCTTCTACATCAGCCTGCATTTTAGAAATTTCTTCGTTTAATTCTACTTCTTGCTCAGGGTTTTGTGTCTGCTCAGACATAAAATACGTGCTCCAATTCTTTTCAACTGCGGTAATTATGGGGATTGAATAAAAAGATTCAAGAGTTAGATGTCTCAATTAATTTAAATTCTTGAATTATTTCTTCAATCTGCGCTGATTTAGGACAAATTATACAAAAACGGCTTTGATATTCTTGATTTTGAAAGTACGGCACGCTTATTACAATTAATTCATCGCACTCAGTAAAAGGTAATTTTTCGCTATTAAGTACCGATACACCATTTTTAAAAGCAAGCTTATCTTCTACATAATTTAAAAACGAAACACCAATATTTAAACTTTGTTCACAATCGATTTGTTTGTAAAGGTAATTTTCACCAACAACAATACTGTTATCTGAGCCTAATTTTTGGCTTAGTTGTCGCGTCCATTGATTAAGCGAATCATGACAATTTCTAGGCGCTGTATTTGCCATAGCTTGCATACGGTACAAACCTTCCATTAAGGTTTGTTGGCTAAATACAGTATTCAACCACGTGGCAAATTGATAACGAACAGAGTCTGACGAATCATGAGGTTTATCAATACAAATATTGTGACTCTGCCCTGCCCTATCTATTAATAAAATAAGCCAGTCGGTAGAATCAAAATCAAGTACTTCTACTCTAAACACTTGCTGTGAACTGGCTTGAGGTAAACCAACACAACAACACACTTGATATTTCTGGCTCAAGCCATGCGCTAGCTCAACGAGTTGTGACTGCTGTGGTTGCCAATAATTAGCAATATCAGCAAGCACAAAAAATTCGTCAAACCAATAATCAAACCCTTCATTTGTCGGCACTCGCCCTGCAGATGTATGAGGTGAATACAATAAGCCCACTTTTTCTAAGCGAGCCATAGCATTACGAACTGTAGCCGAACACACTGCCATGCCTTTGAGCTTGGCAATTTTTGTTGATGGAACAGGCAAGCCTTCACCATTACAGTACATGTTCATAACAGCTGAAAAAATTTGCTGATCTCGTGGGTTTAGTTTCATGGTATCTACATCTTGTTGCATGAAAGAGATATCGGGGCGTTTAGTTCTTTTTCAAGTCGTGCAGCTAACTCACTGCGAATAAAATTGAAGGTTTATAATATTGCTATAATCTGTATTTTCAAACACTTCTGTTTTGAGTTACTCTACTATTATTAAATCTCTTTGTGCGTACATTATGGACTCTCCTTTTAACACCATAGGCCTAATTGGCAAACCTAATCACCCGGGAGCAGCGGCTACTCTGCAGCGTTTACATACCTTTTTACTTGCGCTTGGCTTTGAGGTAATAGTAGAAAAACGTACAGGGAGTCAGTTAGACGATATTCCGCATGACAAACTTGTTAAGTTAGTCGACTTAGGTGAACAAGCCGATTTAGCCATTGTTGTAGGTGGTGACGGTAACATGCTTGGCGCAGCACGCGTACTTGCGCGCTTTAACATTGCTGTAATTGGTGTAAATAGAGGCAACCTTGGCTTTTTAACTGATTTAAACCCTGAAGGGTTTGAAGCGAGCTTAGAGCAAGTACTCAGTGGTGAATACCTTGAAGAAAAACGTTTTTTATTAGAAGTAGAAGTATATCGCCACAACGAATTAAAGAGTGCAAACTCAGCCGTTAACGAAGCGGTACTTCATGCTGATAAAGTAGCGCACATGATTGAATTTGAAGCTTTTATAAATAATGACTTTGTGTTTTCTCAGCGCTCTGACGGTTTAATAGTATCAACCCCGACAGGCTCTACGGCTTATTCACTTTCAGGTGGCGGTCCAATATTAACGCCAGAACTAAATGCAATATCGTTAGTACCTATGTTTCCTCATACCTTATCTAGTAGACCTTTAGTGGTAGATGCCGATAATGAAGTTCGTTTAAAGCTAAGCCTAGAAAATACAGATAGCCTACAGGTAAGTTGCGACAGCCATGTCGTGCTTGCCGTATTACCCGGCGATGAGGTAGTAATTAAAAAAGCCGATAAACAATTGCGCTTAATTCATCCAAAAAATTACTCTTACTACAACGTTTTACGTACAAAACTAAATTGGGGTAGTCGTTTATATTAGACTTCTTCAACAAGCTCGGTGGCCGGCTTATATTTAGACAGTCAACATAAAGATAATCGTCTCCGAAAAATAGTTAGCAGCACATGCTTACCGTTAAACCGATTACTGATGGGCACCGCGCTATTTACGTTATGCCTAATATGAAGAGAAAATACACAACGAAAAATTCAACCTGAAATGCAAATTCCTCTAACTTTATTGCCAAAAGTTAAGCAATAGAGCAAAATGCTGACTTAAAAACAATAATGAACTGTTTCCGGAACAAATAGCAATGGCTTATGCCGTATTCTTTGCTTTACTACTATTAATTACACTTTTAGCTAGTTATATAAAAATCGAAAGTAATCGTAAAAAGGTAATCGAAGCAAAAAGAAAACTCTTTCATGAACGTGCTACTCACGTGAACCTCAACCTTAAAGCAAAGCTTAATGAATTGCTGGATGCTAAATTGATTCGTCCTAAATACATTTCTCGCATCCAAGCTATTGTAAATAATTTTTTTGTTGTTCAAACATATACAGAAGAAAACTTACAGCGGCTTGAAGATACAACAAGGTTACTAATAAATACTTTATCTAATGAGTTAATTAAAACTAATCAAACAAGCTTTATTCAGCCATTAATTGATAACATGGAGCGTTTTGTAGCAGAACTACCTCAGCAAGGAATCCACTATAATAGAGAGTTTTATATAAATACATTACCTATGCTGATAGCTCTGCTTGAATCCAAAAGTTACACGCAACCCTTTGATATTGATAAAAACAATAAAAATAACTTGCATATAATCTCCGATACAACATTAAACCATGATGTAAGCGTTGTGTAGATAATAAAAATTTAATTTGCAAAAATCGAAAACACTGTATAAATTAACAGTTAATTGACTGGATGGATAAACAGTATGTTAATTGGTTTAGAAGTTAAAAATTTTGCAATCGTAAGTAATTTAAGCACTGAATGGTGCAGTGGAATGACCGCGATCACAGGTGAGACTGGTGCTGGTAAGTCTATTGCTATTGACGCCCTATCGCTATGCTTAGGTGAGCGCGCTGAAGCGTCAGCAGTTCGCCCAAGCTCTGATAAAGCAGAAGTATGTGCACAATTTGACTTAACAGATCTACCACTTGCTCAAGCATTTTTAGAGCAACATATGCTAAGCACTTCTGACAACGAGTGCTTGTTACGTCGTGTTGTCTGCAAAAATGGCCGTAGTAAAAGCTACATTAATGGTAGCGCGGTTACTGCATCACAATTAAAAGAACTTGGTCAATATTTAATATCTATTCATGGACAACATGCCCACCAACATTTATTGAAAGCTGAGCATCAGTTACAGCTTTTAGATGCCTATGCAGGGCATCACCACTTAGTAAACTCAGTAAATAAAAACTATAAACTGTTTGCTAACTTACAAAAAGAATTTAAACACTTAGAACAACAACAGCAACAACAAGCAGCGCAAAAACAATTGTTAGAGTATCAAGTTGCTGAGCTTGATGAGTTTGCGTTACAAGAAAATGAGTTTGATTTAATTGAGGTTGAGCATTACAAACTTAGTAATAGCCAAACGATATTAGAATCGTGCCAACGTGAGTTACAACACTTGTATGAAAGTGATGAGCAAAATGCTTGTTCTTTACTGCAACACAGTGCTCAACAATTTACTGAGCTGGCTCAATACGACGAGAGCTTAGCAAGCGTCGCCGCACTGCTTAGCGAAGCCGCTGTGCAAGTTGAAGAAGCAAGCCGAGAAGTTAGAAACTATACTGAGCAAGCAGATTTAGACCCGGCCCGCTTAGTTGAAGTAGAGAATAGGCTAAGTGGTGCGATGGATTTAGCGCGTAAGCATCATATAAAACCACAGCAGTTGGTTGAGTTTCATCAATCGATTGCTCAAGAGCTTGAATCAATAAGTAATAATAGTAATCGTCTGGAGCAACTTGAGTCAGAAATAGAAAACGCGTTAATTAGCTATAAGCAAACTGCTGATGAATTAAGTAAAAGCCGCTGCGAGTATGCCAATACACTTAACACACTAATAAGTGAAAGCATGGCTAATTTATCAATGGAAAACGGCGTATTTGAAATAGCCCTAACTCAAGAGAGTAATCGTACACCAAACAGCTTAGGCTTTGATACCGTGTCGTTTTTAGTATCAACTAATCCGGGGCAGCCACTTCAGCCATTAGCTAAAGTAGCATCTGGTGGTGAGCTTTCTCGTATAAGTCTTGCTATACAGGTAATTATTGCCCAAAAAGTAACAACCCCAACTCTTATTTTTGATGAAGTTGATGTAGGTATTTCTGGCCCAACGGCATCTGCTGTAGGTAAGTTATTACGTCAATTAGGTAAGTCGACTCAAGTGATTTGCGTTACTCATTTACCGCAAGTTGCCAGTAGTGCACATCAGCAATTTTTTGTAGCTAAAGAAATAGCACAAGGCGAAACGTTTACTCATATGCTGCCTTTAAATAAAGATGGCCGTATTAATGAAATAGCCCGTTTACTTGGCGGCGACAATATAAGCAAAACAGCTAAAGCAAATGCTAAAGAACTAATAATGGCTCACGCTTAAAGTATAATATTGTTACTGGCTAACTTACTTTTGTTTCTCAGTAATTACTAAGGATGAATAAAATGCAAGATAATATACTTTTCATATGTTTAGGTGTGAGTTGGTTATTATTAGTAATAAGTATTGTTTTTACATTGTTTAGCCGTTTTAAACACACTAAATTTAAACAACATTTATTTCGTTTTTTAAATTTGGTTTTTATAGTACAAGTATTGGTAGGTACATTATTTGCAGTCAGTGTTCCAGATAATACTGGTAATATAAGTAGAAGTTACTGGATTCTTTTAGCTATACAAGTGCTCTGTATTTTGTTTTGCTATATAAGTGTAAAACGTCGTACAGCTAGAATAAGGCCATCTCTGGAATTCTTTTCTATGGATTAATGTTAGCTATAGAATAAAATCATTGTTAAGAGCAAGTTCTGTTTTTTCCTTGCTCTTTTGCTTTATAAAGTAGTTCATCAGCACACTTAATATCAAGGTCGATAGATCGCTCAGCATTTGCTGATGTGATACCAATACTTAGCGTTATATTTATACTATCTGATAATAAGCTTACAGCTGAAATTTTAAGGAGGTTATGAATTTTTTCTGCAATTTGTTCCCCCTCATCAACTGTTGCATTTGGAATAACAATTAAAAACTCTTCACCGCCCCAACGTGATGCAATCGCATTTTGCGGGATACTTTTCTCAAACGCTTTAGCTAAATGAATAAGTGCTTCATCGCCAAAATCATGACCGTATTGATCATTGATTTTTTTAAAATTATCTACATCAGCTAATAAAATTACAAACGGAATATTATTATTTTTAAGCTCATTTTTAAAAGTCACAAGCTTATTCATAGTAAAACGACGGTTTGGCAGGTTAGTAAGTGGATCTATAGTTGCTAAAAATTCATTTTTTTGACTTAAAGCAATTATTTTACTGCTGTATTTTTCTTTTGAGAATTCATAATAGCCGCTCAGTGATGCGACAATTATAAAAGCAAGGAGAATTCTAATTGGGAATTGTTCCGGGCTATAGTCATATATATTAAATGTATCAGCACAATAAAAACCTAAAATAATCGCCAATAAAAATAAAACGATATCAAAAGTCCCACGCTTAAGTCCGCGTATTGAATAAGTAACGGGAGACACTATAAATATCCATATAGGCCCTGTCCCTTGCGCTCCACCAGTAAGGACCAAATAAAACATGAGTGCATATAGGTTATATAAAATTACAGTTGCTGACTTCTCTAGACCTCTAGCTATATTAAATGCAGACACATAAACAAACGAAGAAACAACCAAAGTAAACGCTAATAAGTAGCCGCTATTAATAAATGCCAAGCTAGCCATCGAAAACGTTGCTATAAAGCCTATTGAAGAGAAAAATCGAACAATGAGCTTCCTTTCTGAATTGTTTGAGTATTCGTACATAATTTCTATTTATTTTATTTGTATATAAAAGCCAACTTATAGATAAAAAGTAAGCAAACCGTAAACAGCGTGCAATAATGAACCTAGTTTATATTTAAATCAACTACTAATATTCATTATGTAGGGTTGATAAAAATTCATATTTTAGTCATTATTTACCTTTATCAGGGATGAACACGGTTATTGCAATGTAAGATTCCATGATGCTAATACGCTTTATTGAAAGTAATGAGGCCCAGGATAAAATAATAACGTTAAGGATTAAAAATGAATAAACTTGCTTTTCTTGTTCCTGCACTAGTAGTACTGAGTGGCTGTAAAAGTAATGATATAACTCGCGCAGTTAAAGATGGTATTAACGGAGCAGTAAATAGTGTGTCTAGCTCTAGCAACCAATCAATTAGTTCCTCAAATCAAAGTGCTTATACAGCGACGCAAACAAAAGTTTTAGCGTATAAAGCAACTAAAGAATCTAGAAACTTTGGTCAGATCTCGTTAGCAAGCACTGCTGAAAATCCAAAAAAGCAAACTAGAGTAGCTATAAATAGATGTTTACATCCTCGTGTAGGTGAAGTGAAATGTAAAGCTTATATGTATGAGATTAGCCCTCAAGGCTGGTTAATAGATGCCCAAAGCAACCGTATTTGGCTCGAAACAAGAACAACCCACTATGACAAGGTAGTTCCTTCTGGTAGTTACTATATGAAGGTAAGAACGGAAGGTGTTGCTAAAGAAAGCTATGCAACAGGTGATATTAATATAGTCCCATTTGTCACCAATTACGTTGACATTACATTCGAATAAAACAAATGAAAAAGCAAGCCACTTGGCTTGCTTCAAGTATCATTTTGCCAATACAAACAATTAAACTTTTAAGTAATCCATAATACCTTCTGCAGCGTTACGTCCTTCAAAAATAGCAGTTACCACTAAATCTGAACCACGTACAATGTCGCCACCTGCAAATATTTTAGGATTAGTTGTTTGATGTGTAAACTCACCTTGCTCTGGTGCGTTAATACCGCCCCAGTTGTTTATTTCTACATCGTATTTTTCTAACCAGTCCATTTTATGAGGCTGGAAACCAAACGCCATAATAACTTGGTCAGCTTCGATAACATGTTCAGAACCAGGTACTTCTTCAGCACGGCTTCTGCCTTTTGCGTCAGGTTCGCCTAATTTAGTTTTAACCATTTTAACGCCGGTCACTTTACCTTTATCGTTCAATACAATGCCTTTAGGCTGAACGTTATACGTAAATATCACGCCTTCTTCTTTCGCGTTTTTAACTTCGCGTTTAGAGCCTGGCATATTTTCTTTATCACGACGATAAGCACACGTTACTTTTGCAGCATTTTGTCGAATAGACGTACGCACACAGTCCATCGCTGTATCACCACCGCCAAGTACAACTACTTTTTGATTAGCCATATCAATACACGGTTGTTTTTTCTCGTCGTAGCCCATTACACGATTCGTGTTACCAATCAAAAACGGCAATGCATCGTGAACACCCGCCGCATCTTCGTTTTCAAGGCCTGCACGCATACTCTGATACGTACCAACCCCTAAAAACACTGCGTCGTAATCAGCTAAAATTTGATCAAGTGTAATATCAACACCTACTTCAACATTTAACTTAAATTCTACGCCCATTTCAGTGAAAATTTCACGGCGCTTTTGCATTACTGATTTTTCAAGTTTAAAAGAAGGAATACCAAATGTGAGTAGTCCACCTATTTCAGGGTGACGATCAAACACTACTGGTTTAACGCCGTTACGCACCAAAATATCAGCACATCCTAGACCTGCAGGGCCTGCACCAATAATGGCTACTTTTTTGTCAGTCCATGTTACATAAGACATATCAGGCTTCCAGCCCATTTTAAATGCCTCATCAGTAATGTATTTTTCAATATTACCAATTGTAACAGCACCAAACTCTTCATCGAGCGTACACGAGCCTTCACACAAGCGGTCTTGTGGGCAAACACGCCCACAAACCTCTGGTAAGCTATTTGTACGATGAGAAAGCTCAGCCGCCTCTATAATACGGCCCGTGCGTATTAACTTTAACCATTGTGGAATGTAGTTATGTACTGGACATTTCCACTCACAGTATGGGTTACCACAATCTAAACAACGGTCAGCTTGTGAGTTAACCTGATTCTCTGAAAAGGGTTCGTAAATTTCTACGAAAGATTTTTTACGTGACGAGATTGGTTTTTTGCGTGGGTCTACACGCTGCACGTCTATAAATTGATATACATTTTCGCTCATACTGCCCCCTTATTGCGCCTGAACACGTAGTTCGGCACTACTGCGAGCGCGATGCCCGAGTAAACTTTTTACGTCGCTTGATATTGGTTTTACTAATTTGAACATCGGTAAGTACAATTCAAAGTTAGCTAAAATGCTTTCTGCTCGGCACGAACCCGTAAGCTCTAAATGCTCAGCAATTAAGCCGCGTAAATGTTCTTGATGCGACGTTAATTCGTCTAGTGTTACTATTTCGACAAGCTCTGGATTAATGCGTTTTTCAAAATCATTTCGCTCATCTAAAATATAAGCAAAACCACCTGTCATACCCGCGCCAAAGTTAACACCTACATTGCCCAGTACACATACAACGCCACCGGTCATGTATTCACAACAGTTGTCACCTACACCTTCAACAACCGCTTGCACACCTGAGTTACGTACTGCAAAACGTTCGCCTGCACAACCTGCAGCAAACAGTTTGCCGCCTGTTGCACCGTATAAACATGTGTTGCCTGCAATTGTGGCTTTGTGGCTTTCGAACGACGAGCCAAGTGGTGGACGAATAACTAGCTTACCGCCCGCCATACCTTTACCTACGTAATCGTTTGCATCGCCAACCAGTGTCATTTCAAGGCCGCCGGCATTCCAAACACCAAATGATTGACCCGCAGTACCGTGTAGCTCAATTGCTACAGGGTCAGCCGCCATACCTTGATTGCCATATTTATCGGCAATATAGCCAGAAAGCATTGCACCCACCGATCTGTCCGTATTACAAATACGACTTACTAGTGAAATACCGCTTGAAGCATCAATTGCTTCTTGCGCCTTAGCAAGTAGGCTCTCATTAAGTTTTCCTAAATAATGCGAGCTATTAGGCGCACTGCAATAAAGTGTTTCACCTGTTGGGTTATTAGGCTGAGCAATTACAGACGATAAATCAATTTTCTTCTGTTTTGCTGTTTTGCCTTCAATTGCTTCAAGCAAATCTAAACGACCGATTAAATCAGTTAAGTTTACAACACCTAAGCTTGCCATGATTTCACGTGCTTCTTGCGCTATAAACTTAAAGTAGTTCATCGCCATTTCTGGTAAGCCGTGGTAATGCTTTTGACGAAGTGTTTCGTCTTGTGTAGCAACACCGGTCGCACAGTTATTTAAGTGGCAAATACGTAGGTATTTACAACCAAGCGCAACCATTGGGCCGGTACCAAAGCCAAAACTTTCTGCACCTAAAATTGCCGCTTTAATTATATCTAAACCTGTTTTTAAGCCACCATCTGTTTGTAGGCGAATACGGTGACGAAGGCCATTTTCAACAAGAGCTTGCTGTGTTTCGGCAAGTCCTAGCTCCCACGGGCTACCTGCATACTTAACAGAAGTAAGTGGGCTTGCGCCTGTACCACCGTCGTAGCCAGAAATAGTGATTAAATCGGCATACGCTTTAGCAACACCTGTCGCAATGGTTCCTACGCCTGGTTCTGAAACCAGTTTTACAGAAATAAGTGCTTTAGGGTTTACTTGTTTTAAATCGAAAATTAGCTGTGCTAAATCTTCAATTGAGTAAATATCGTGATGTGGTGGTGGCGAAATTAACGTAACACCTGGTACCGAATAACGAAGCTTAGCAATATATGGGGTTACTTTTTCACCCGGTAATTGACCGCCTTCGCCTGGTTTTGCACCTTGCGCTACTTTAATTTGGATAACATCGGCGCTACGTAAGTAATGAGGCGTTACGCCAAATCGACCTGAAGCGACTTGCTTAATACGCGAGTTTTTCTCGGTACCATAACGTAGTTTGTCTTCGCCGCCTTCACCAGAGTTTGAACAACCACCTAAGCGGTTCATTGCAATTGCTAGCGCCTCATGCGCTTCTGGAGATAGTGCACCAATACTCATTGCTGCTGAATCGAAACGCTTGTATAGGTTTTCTGCAGGCTCTACATCATCGATGCTAATGCCTTGCTCTGGAATTTTAAGCGCAAGCATGTCACGTAAAGTGGCAATAGGACGCGTATTAACAAGTTTTGCATATTCACTGTAATCACTGTATTCACCAGAACGAACTGCTTTTTGCAGGGTTTGGATTACATCAGGATTATAAGCATGATACTCGCCGCCATGTACGTACTTAAACAAGCCGCCGTGGCTTAATAATTTACGCTTACTTAGAGCGAGTTTGTGTAAGCTTTGCTGATCGTCATCAAAGTCGGTAAAGCATGCGCCCTGTATGCGACTTGCCACACCTTTAAAGCACATTTGTACAATAGCGTCAGATAAACCAACCGCTTCAAACAACATTGAGCAACGATATGACGCAACCGTACTTATGCCCATTTTAGACATGATTTTGTATAAGCCCTTGTTAATGGCTTTACGGTAAGCAAGAGTTACTTCGCAATACGACTTATTAATAATTTTGCTGTCGCTCATCGCAACTAACGATTCATACGCAAGGTATGGATAAATTGCCGTAGCACCAAAGCCTAATAACACAGCAAACTGGTGCGCATCACGCACGCTACCAGTTTCAATGATAATGTTTGATTCACAGCGAAGATTGTTATCAACTAATCGTTTTTGTACCGCACCTACAGCCATAGCTGCTGGAATCGGCAAATTTGCTTCATCAAAGTTACGGTCAGTTAAAATAAGCATGATACAACCAGCGGCTGCTTTTTCTTGTGCTTGGTCACAAATACGCGTTACCGCATTTTCTAAACCTTCTTCAACTGTGTAGGTAATATCAATTTTACAGTAGCTGTAATGCGCTTCATCAGCATTTAATAGCTGCTGCATGTCTGCGTACATTAAAATTGGCGTATCAAACTGTAGGCGCTTAGCGTGGCCTGTTGTTTCGTTAAATACATTTTGCTCGCTACCAATACATGTCGCAAGCGACATTACATGGTTTTCACGCAGTGGATCGATAGGTGGATTTGTTACTTGCGCAAATTTTTGGCGGAAGTAATCATACAACGACCGATGCCCTTCACTAAGCACAGCAAATGGTGTGTCATCACCCATTGAGCCGGTTGCTTCTTGGCCGTTTTCACCCATTACACGAATAACGCTATCAAGCTCTTCGTTGGTATAACCAAACATTTTTTGATATTTAACTAACGTTTCGTCATCAAATGAGCGATTACCGGCGTCTTGCTCAGTAAGTTCTTCAAATGGAACTAAACGCTTAACGTTTTCTTCAAGCCATGACTTGTAAGGGTGGCGAGATTTTAAATCTTGATCGATTTCATCTGAGTGCCAAATTTTGCCAAGCTTAGTATCAATAACTAATAATTCACCTGGACCAACACGGCCTTTTTCAACTACTTCATCGGCAGTGTAATCCCAAATACCCACTTCTGATGCAAGCGTAATAAAGCCATCTTGTGTAATTACATAACGCGCTGGGCGAAGTCCATTACGGTCAAGGTTACAAGCCGCAAAACGACCATCCGACATAACAATACCTGCCGGGCCATCCCATGGTTCCATATGCATAGAGTTAAAGTCGTAAAATGCACGTAAATCGTCGTCCATTGCACGGTTTTTCTGCCATGCAGGTGGTACGAGCATACGCATAGCGCGGAATAAATCCATGCCACCAGCTAAAAATAGTTCAAGCATATTATCTAGGCTTGATGAATCAGAACCGGTTTCGTTTACAAACGGCGCTGCGCTTTGTAAATCAGGAATAAGCGGTGACGCAAACTTGTATGAACGTGCGCGTGCCCACTGGCGATTACCTTCAATAGTATTAATTTCACCATTGTGTGCTAAATAGCGGAAAGGTTGAGCTAAAGGCCAACGCGGCTGAGTATTAGTAGAAAAGCGTTGATGGAAAACACAAATCGCACTCGTCATACGAATATCAGCTAAATCCAGGTAAAAATTTGGTAAATCTGCAGGCATCATTAAGCCTTTATAGATAGTTACCAAACCAGATAGACTTGCAATATAGAAAGCTTCGTCATCAACAATGCGCTTTTCAGCGCGGCGGCGTGCTACATATAAGCGACGCTCTAAGTCTTTAGAACGCCAACCTTCTGGCGCGCTAACAAAAATTTGTTCAAAACCTGGTAATTGCTGTACAGCAATAGGACCCAACATAGATGGGTCGGTTGGCACAACGCGCCAACCTAAAATATTTAACGTTTCTTTTTCTAATTCTTCGCTAAGTATTTGTTTTGCAGCCTGTGCTAAGACAGGGTCTGAATTTAAAAATATCATTCCCACTGCGTAGTTTTTGCCTAAGTGCCAGTTATGTTCACTAGCAATAGCACGGAAAAAGCTATCTGGTTTTTGTAATAATAAACCACAGCCATCACCTGTTTTACCATCGGCAGATATACCACCACGGTGCTGCATGCGATCCAGCCCTGTAATAGCAGTACGTATAAGCCTATGACTAGCCTGGCCATTAACTTGGGCAATTAAGCCAAAGCCACAATTTTCTTTTTCTAACTTTGAGTCGTATAACATAGACCCCTCCCCTTGCTGCACTGTTAGCGTGGATGAACTGCTCGACGATTTGCTAACAGACGGACAAAACTAGCCTCTATCTTAAATAGAGTCAATAGCACTTTGAATACATATTCACATTCTTGAATATTTCTCACTTCATAGCAAGATTTCTTTTTATCATTATTTTTAACATTTAGCGTTATTTTAACCACTATTTTTTCATGACACTGGTGTCAAGTTTAACATATTGTAAAAACAAGAGCCTTCATAGTGACAGCTTACGTAAACGTAAAGCAGGGCGTAAGTGAATAAGTATTCAATTACAGATAAGCTATTCAGTTAACATTTAGATAGTTTTATTCTCTTTTTGTAAATTTTAGGTTTAACCTCCCCCTATTTTGATGATGATGAGTATAGTTACTGTAATTTGCGGCATTTTTAATCTATTAATAATAAATTTTTATTTACTAAGTAAATTTAAAAAGTTCAGCTATAGCCCTAAATTCATATTAAAAATAAATTTCAATTATTTAACACACAAATCTAAGTTGAGATATTATTCACATGACCAATATGCTATTTAAATAGTGTATCCCTATTAATAGAAATACACTATTTAGAGATCGTTAGCTTAGCTTTACTAGCCAACTTTACTAACTTTTTAACTAACTTGATTAAGCACAACATCTGGGAAATATTGGCGTAATATCTTATTTTGGAAAGAGTCGTTGAAACGGCAATTTATAATAATAACAAACCGTTCAAAAGGGATATCATCTTTTAAAGGCTTTATAGATGATACATTATGAAAGACTTCATTATCTCTAATGTGCATTATTTCACCCGGTACTAAGGTTGTGTGGGTTATTTTACGCTGTCCAGCTTTATCCTCATAAAGCGTATTCTCCCCTCCAGTTACATTCTCTCTGCTTACCACCAGTATGCTTAAAAAATGACTACCATCTTGGTGAGTGCCTTGACCTTGAAGAGGATCAATCGACGTCGCCCCTTTTATACCATTTATCTGTATTAAAATTGGTTCTTTGGGATTAATACCCCAAAGCGCAGCCCATGCTTTTACAAATGATTGCACATCATTTCGCGCTAAAAAACCCCTATCTAAAGCCGGATAATACCGTAATTTGTCTGCCATTGTTTGTGCATCATTATAGCTTCCACCTTGCGCCATAGGGCAACCATCAAGGGTATTAATTTCGCCTGATTGATCCAAGTAAATCCACGACATCCTCTTCCACCGCGCGTCAACATAACTATCTCTCGGTAAGTCTTCTAGGTAACGTTGCCATTCAGCTAAGTTAATATGCTCATTGATATCTACTTTACTCCAACTTCTTTGCAAAATATCTTGGGTTACATGTTGTGGCCAGTATGAGTAATAGTTCGGTAGAGGTTGTACACTTGTTACTCTTACGTGTTCGTAATTAATGTTTTTCATTTTTTCCCACTTATATAGATGACAAGCAACATTGCTTATCTAAAGTTCACAGTGTTAACTTAAAATTAACGCTGTGAATTTTATTACATAAAAGGTACAAAAAATAAAAAACGACAGTAAAGCGGTAAGATCTGATGTTCTGCGTGGGTTAAAATTCATTCAATTAAAGCACTGTTTCGTTTGTCAAAATATTTATTCAAGCAGGTATAAGAAGTTGATAAAAAATAAGTTGTATATAGATAGTTATGCAAAGCATCATATACCGAAACCACCTAGAGATGCAGAGCGCAGCGTCTCACAGGGGCTTAATATCAAGGTGATCCTTTTAAGAAGCAAAACGCCGAAAGTAAGTGCCTGTGAAACGCCAAAGGATTGGTGTTAAAACTTACACTTTGAGTGTGGTTTGGGTATAGATGAAATTGATACTAAGCGTGTTATTCTTGTAATAGTGAATTTTATTTACTAACCTAACTGCAACGGACACTATTTATGTCCGCGTACATATTAATAATCTCGAAAAAATAAAACCGTCTGAATTTCAATACTTTAATAATTGGCACGCTACCAGAGCGTGTTGTTCTTTGTGGATTGGAGTTTGTTCAATCAAGGGGCGATTTAATTGCGGCGTAAGGCTTGTAACCAAGTGGGCTAAGTAAAGGTTTATAGTAAAAATTATAGTGCTGGTAATACCTCATTTATAAAAACAACAAAGCCACTTAAAAAGTGGCTTTGTGTTTAAAGAGCTTAATAACCTGATAGCAGGTTGACTAATAAATTACTCTGCTTCAGCTTCTTTATATTTAGCAGCAGTTTCTGTAATTAACGGCTGTAATTCACCGCGTTGAAACATTTCGATAATAATGTCACAACCACCAACTAATTCGCCATCTACCCAAAGTTGTGGGAATGTTGGCCAATTTGCGTATGCTGGAAGCTCAGCACGAATGTCTGGATTAAGTAAAATATCAACGTATGCAAATGGTTCACCACATGACATTAACGCTTGCGATGCTTGTGAAGAAAAACCACAATTTGGTAATTTTGGTGACCCTTTCATGAAAAGGATTATTGGGTTTTCTGAAATTTGCTGTTTAATTTTATCAATGGTTTCCATCTACAACCTCAAAGTAACGATAGCTAAATATATTTAGGTCTTGAAAATAACTCATCGTGACCACAAATATATAACTTAATATGGGCAAATAAAGCCGCAATTGAAATAGTCTTTCGCAATAGCATTGCTGTTTGCTTAAACTTGAGTAAAATACTCAACAATTATAGTAACACTATATTACCGCTTGGTATAGGTAACTGGTCTGTTCCAACAGGCATTACGTATTACCAAATGGACTATCAACCAAAGAAGATGGAGATAAAAAAATGGCATTTGAACTACCGTCACTACCATATGCAATCGACGCACTTGAGCCACATATTTCAAAAGAAACACTAGAGTTTCACCATGGCAAACACCACAACACTTACGTGGTTAAGCTTAATGGTTTAATCCCTGGTACTGAGTTTGAAAACAAATCTCTAGAAGAGATCGTATGTTCATCAGAAGGCGGCGTATTTAACAACGCAGCACAAATCTGGAACCATACTTTTTACTGGAACAGCTTATCTCCAAACGGCGGCGGCGAGCCTACTGGCGCAGTTGCTGATGCAATCAACGCTAAATGGGGTTCTTTTGATGCGTTTAAAGCTGCATTAAATGACAAAGCAGTAAATAACTTTGGTTCAAGCTGGACGTGGTTAGTTAAGCTTGCTGATGGTTCACTAGACATCGTTAATACATCTAACGCTGCTACACCATTAACTGATGATGGCGTTACTCCAATCCTTACAGTGGATTTATGGGAACACGCTTACTACATTGATTACCGTAACGTTCGTCCAGATTACCTTAAAGGTTTTTGGTCGCTTGTTAACTGGGAATTCGCGAACGCTAACTTCGCTTAATTAGCCTTTAAACGCTAATGTAAAAAAGACGCTTAGGCGTCTTTTTTTGTTTCTTATTTATCACACCCAAGCGCCTTACCATTTAATAAAACACTTTTAGTAACATGATCTTTTTTCACTTAAATTTTTAATTTTATTGCACAAAAATACACATTCGTGACTAGACTTTAAAAGGTAAGCACCTTTTTACAGCGGGTTTCGGAGGTTATTATGACGATTTTTGAGCATTACCAAGCACGATACGAAGCGGCACAGGAAGAAGAATACAGTATCGCTGAATTTCTTGAGATTTGTAAAACCGATAAGTCTGCCTACGCCAGCGCACCAGAACGCCTACTCATGGCAATTGGCGAACCAAACATGGTAGATACCGCAACGGATGCACGACTAAGCCGGTTATTTTCTAATAGAGTAGTTGCGCGCTACCCTGCCTTTACTGATTTTTATGGTATGGAAGACGCCATTGAGCAAATAGTCTCTTATTTAAAACACGCCGCCCAAGGACTTGAAGAATGCAAACAAGTGCTTTATTTACTTGGACCTGTTGGTGGGGGTAAATCATCCATTGCCGAAAAACTAAAATATTTAATGCAACAAGTGCCTATTTATTCAATTAAAGGCTCTCCGGTAAACGACCATCCTCTTGCATTATTTGACCCAATAGAGGACGCCGACGTACTTAAGCAAGAATACGGTATTAAACCGCGCTACTTAAAAACCATTATGTCGCCTTGGGCTGGCAAACGCTTAAAAGAATTCAATGGTGATATTAGCCAGTTTAGAGTGGTTAAACGCTACCCTTCTATTTTAAACCAAATAGGCATTGCCAAAACCGAACCTGGAGATGAAAACAACCAAGATATTTCGGCGCTAGTGGGTAAAGTCGATATTCGCCAGCTTGAGCACTTTGCCCAAAACGATCCTGATGCATACGCCTACTCGGGCTCTTTATGTTTAGCTAACCAAGGGCTGATGGAATTTGTAGAAATGTTTAAAGCGCCTATTAAAGTGCTGCACCCTTTACTTACCGCAACCCAAGAAGGTAACTACAACGGCACAGAAGGCATTAGTGCCCTGCCCTTTAATGGCATGATCCTCGCTCACTCTAATGAATCTGAGTGGCAAACTTTTAAAAACAATAAAAACAACGAAGCATTTTTAGACCGTGTTTATATTGTAAAAGTACCTTACTGCTTACGTGTAACCGAAGAAATTAAAATTTACGACAAATTACTTGAGCACAGCGAGCTATACAACGCGCCATGCGCACCAGGTACACTTAAAACATTGGCGCAATTTACGACGCTATCACGTTTAAAAGAGCCAGAAAATTCAAGTATCTATTCAAAAATGCGGGTATACGATGGCGAAACTCTAAAAGACACCGACCCTAAAGCAAAATCGTATCAAGAGTATCGTGATTACGCAGGTGTTGATGAAGGCATGACGGGGCTCTCTACTCGCTTTGCGTTTAAAATTTTATCTCGTGTGTTTAACTTTGATACCACTGAGGTTGCTGCAAATCCGGTGCATTTGTTCTATGTGCTTGAACAACAGATAGAGCGCGAACAATTTTCAAGCGAAATAGAAGAGCGCTATTTAAGCTTTCTAAAAGGCTATTTAATTCCACAATACGTTGATTTTATAGGTAAAGAACTGCAAACCGCTTATTTAGAATCGTATTCAGAATACGGACAAAACATTTTTGACCGTTATGTTATTTATGCAGACTTTTGGATACAAGACCAAGAATATCGCGACCCTGATACGGGACAACTATTTGACCGCGAGGCACTTAATGCCGAACTTGAAAAAATAGAAAAGCCAGCAGGTATTTCTAACCCTAAAGATTTCCGAAATGAAATAGTGAACTTTGTATTGCGTGCCCGTGCGCACAACAACGGTAAAAACCCACTATGGACAAGCTACGAAAAACTACGCACGGTTATTGAGAAAAAAATGTTCTCTAATACCGAAGATTTGCTCCCCGTAATTTCGTTTAATACTAAAACGTCTGCAGAGGATCAGCAAAAGCACGAGGATTTTGTGAACCGTATGGTCGAAAAAGGCTATACACAAAAACAAGTTCGCTTGCTTTCTGAGTGGTATTTACGGGTTAGAAAATCGCAATAACCTTCATAGTCGTAGTATATAGGAGGTCAATATGGCGCATTTTATAGATAGGCGTTTAAACGGAAAAAATAAAAGTACGCTTAATCGCCAGCGCTTTATTAGGCGCTATAAAAAACAAATTAAAGAAGCGGTTTCAGATGCGATTAACAAACGCAGCGTTACCGATTCAAGCTCTGGTGAGAGTATTTCTATTCCACAACGCGATATCAGCGAACCTACGTTTCATCAAGGGCAAAGCGGGAATAGAGAACAAATTCACCCTGGTAACGATCAGTTTTCTACAGGTGATAAAATTGAGCGCCCTAAAGGCGGACAAGGCAGTGGTGCCGGTGAAGGTGACGCCAGCGATTCGGGCGAAGGACAAGATGAGTTTGTATTCTCTATTTCAAAAGATGAATACCTTGATTTACTGTTTGAAGATTTAGAGCTCCCTAACTTACAAGAGAACCAGCTTGATAAGCTAGTGCAAATGAAAACCCACCGCGCAGGTTTTTGTAGCGACGGCATGCCAAGTAATATTGACATTGTCCGCTCTCTTCAAGGCTCGCTTGCGCGCCGTGTTGCCATGAGTGCAGGTAAAAAACGCCGTTTAAAAGAGCTCGAAGAACAACTTGCTCTGCTGCTTGCTGGTCCACATAACGATAAAGCGGCAATTGCTTTATTACAAAAAGAAATTGCAGCATTAAAAGTGCAAATTAAGTCGGTTCCGTTTATTGATAACTACGATTTGCGTTTTCGTAACTACGAAAAGCGCCCTCACCCCACCAGCAAAGCGGTGATGTTTTGTATTATGGATGTGTCAGGCTCAATGGATCAGCCAACAAAAGACATGGCAAAGCGTTTTTATATTTTGCTCTATCAATTTTTAACACGCAGCTATAAAGACATAGAAGTTGTTTATATTCGCCACCACACACAAGCAAAAGAAGTAGACGAACAAGAATTTTTTTATTCCCAAGAAACTGGCGGCACTATTGTTTCAAGTGCTCTTAAATTAATGAACGAAATAATAAAAGAGCGTTACCACGCAAACGAGTGGAATGTATACGCCGCACAAGCCTCTGATGGCGATAACTGGGCGGACGACACCCCGCAGTGTGGTGAAATTTTACGTAATAAGCTCTTAAGCGCAGTACGTTATTTTGCTTATATTGAAATAACCACTCGTGCTCATCAAAGCCTATGGCGCGAATATGAATCTATAACACACAGCCATAATAATTTCGCCATACAACATATTCAAAGCGTTGAAGATATTTACCCAATTTTTAGGGAGCTATTTAAAAAAGGTCGTCAACAGCAAAACTCTGCATAGCCTAAAGCGAGGTAGCATTATGAATGATAAACGATTGAGTGATGGTCCAGATTGGACCTTTGGTTTATTAAATGAATATCAAAGTGAAATTGCCCGTGTTGCAGCTCACTACAGGTTAGACACCTATCCTAATCAAATTGAAGTGATAACCGCAGAGCAAATGATGGATGCTTATTCAAGCGTTGGTATGCCTATTGGCTATAGTCATTGGTCTTACGGTAAAAAGTTCATTCAAACAGAGCAAAATTATAAGCGCGGACAAATGGGTCTCGCTTACGAAATAGTGATAAATTCAGACCCTTGTATTGCGTACTTAATGGAAGAAAATACCCTACCTATGCAAGCGCTTGTAATGGCGCATGCATGTTACGGACATAACTCATTTTTTAAAGGTAATTACTTATTTAAAACCTGGACCGATGCTGGCTCAATTATTGATTACTTGGTATTTGCTAAAAACTACATAAGCCGCTGTGAAGAGAAGCACGGTATTACACAAGTAGAAGCTCTACTCGACTCATGTCATGCATTAATGAATTACGGGGTCGATCGCTACAAACGTCCACAACAAATATCGCTATTTGAAGAGCAAAAACGCCAACAAGAGCGCGAAGACTACCTTCAATCGCAAGTAAACGAACTATGGCGAACTATTCCTGAGCAACAGCAAGAAACCAAAAAGAAAGTACGCCACTTTCCTTCTGAACCCCAAGAAAATATTTTGTATTTTATTGAAAAAAATGCCCCATTACTCGACTCTTGGCAACGTGAAGTGATACGTATTGTACGTAAAATTTCGCAATACTTTTATCCACAAAAACAAACTCAAGTAATGAACGAAGGTTGGGCAACTTTTTGGCATTACACCATCCTTAATCACTTATACGATGAGGGAAAACTTACCGACTCGTTTATGTTAGAGTTTTTACAAAGCCATACCAACGTAGTTTATCAGCCACCTTATAACAGTAAGTATTATTCAGGCATTAACCCATATGCTTTAGGCTTTAATATGATGGTTGATATTCGCAGAATATGTGAGCACCCAACTGAAGAAGATAAACGCTGGTTTCCTGAATATGCAGGCAGTAATTGGCTAGATACACTGCATTTTGCAATGGAAAACTTTAAAGATGAGAGTTTTATTAGCCAGTTTTTATCGCCTAAGTTAATTCGTGATTTTAAATTATTTACTATTATTGATCATACTAATAATCCCCATTTAGAAATTGGCGCAATACATAACGACAACGGCTATAAAGCAGTAAGAGAAGCACTCTCAGCGCAGTACAACTTGAGTAATCATGAGCCCAACATTCAAGTATATGACGTTGATATTAGAGGTGACCGTTCACTAACCCTACGCTATGTACCTCATAACAATATTCCTTTAGCAAACTCGCACGAGGAAGTGCTTAAGCATCTTTACAGATTATGGGGCTTTAAAGTAAAACTAGAGCAAGAGTCAAATTCTGGTGAGGTTTCAATGATTGGTCAATGCCCAATAGATGACTCTCGACACACAACACAATAATGAAGAGCAATAAAATTTTCATACTGATTGGGTTTGCTCAGCAGGTTATAAAAAAACACCCTATTATTTAACCCTAAATTCTGGATATAAAAAATGACGCTTAAGCGTCATTTTTTATATCTTCGTAGGCTATTACTTTATTTCGCCCTGTATTTTTAGATTGGTACAGTGCTTTATCTGCAGCCTCTATCCAGCGCTCATGATTTTTAAATTCATGGCTAAAACAAGCCAAGCCAATACTTACAGTCATCTCAACCTTTATATTTTTGTAAATTACAGGATTTGATTCGATCAATTGTCTTAAGCGCTCAGCAAATATAACTGAACCTGCTTTATCTGTATCCAATAATGTTACTACAAATTCTTCACCACCGTAGCGCCCCGCTATGTCTGTTTCCCGTAGTGCTGAGCGTAATAATTTAGCAAGATGGCGTAAAGCCTCATCACCACAGCTATGTCCATATTTGTCATTAACTTTTTTAAAGTGATCAATGTCGAACATTAATAAAGCGCTACAGCCTTCGCTGCGTTTTGTACGTAAGTATTCTTGCTTTAGCAGAGCTTCCCAATGACCTCGATTTGCTAACTGCGTTAAATTATCGATTTGGCTCATTCTCTCAAGCTCTTTATTCAAATCCTCTAATTCTTTCTTATTTACTGCAATATCAGTTACATCATACAGAATAATACAAATATGACTCACCTCAGCCCTTATATTAGTCAATGGAATAAATGTCGCATTTTGGTACATATATTCAGCTTTGCCTGTAATTGGACGGTAATTTTTAAAGCGAAATATATAAGGCTGCTGCTCCCAAATAGTAAATGAGCGATTTTTTAACACAAAAACCGATTCAGATTTACTTCTAAACCATTTTTCGTCTATTGCTGGAAATAAATCAAATAGGTCTTTATCTTTTACTGCGCTTGGTAGAAGCCCTGAATGGTTTTCCATAAAACCATTCCATACACACACCTTATAATCTCTATCGAGCACTACAAGGCCTACATCAACAGTATTAAACATATCCATAAGCCAATGGATCTCATTCATTTCTAAATCTGCAGCCATAACTTAATCTTCTAATAGGTAAGCAACTTTGTATTTCAAAGTTTTAAGTGAATCTTCAGTAAATAACAGCATGAGGTCGCAATTTATATCATGGTTTTCAATACCGTAACTAATCTCTATAGCAAGCGTGCGCTGCCAATGCGACTTGTTGGCTTTGACTAATTCGGAGACCTCTCTGTGCTGACCAAGTACTATTGGGTGCCCTTGGCTAAATGACATATCGAGCTGTTTTGAAAGGCCAGTTAAAATAGCGCCTATCAAAATATTACTAATATCCATAAGCAGCTCAAGTTCAACTTTATCGTTTAACTCGCCGTCATAATTCATCAACGAAGCTATTTCTTTGAAACTTGAATCATTTAAGAGTAATAACGCTTCGCCCGATACGCCTCCACCTATAAACCCTTGGCAAACACCGGAGGTAGAAACATTATTGTCAATAGAACGTAGCGCCATATCTAGCTCACTAACTTCTAATATATTAACGTTAGGAATAGGGAGTTTTACAAACACATTGAGAAGACGAGCAAGTAAATCCCCAGCTTGTCCCATGGCAATATTAGTTAATTCTTGGTATATATCACGGACATCGGGATCAATTTGCTCGCCTAATGAGTTAGAAAGTCGCTCACGAATAGCTTTGTCTTTTATTCCATGGTGTTCAATTATGCTGGCTAGTTTTTCGGGGGAACATGGTTTTTGAATGAAATCGATAGCACCAAGTTCAAGCACTCTTTGATGTGCACTTGGTTGTATATCACCAGAAACCACAACCGTGAGTATATTAAGCCCAAGTTCTTTTATGGCGATTAATACTTCATAGCCGTCCATTTCAGGCATATTCAAATCGAGAAACAGTATCTCTGGTTCAGTTGATTTTATTTGTTTTATGCAATCAACGCCGTCAATTGCAAATTCAATTTCGATATCCCAATCTTCAGGTAATGAGCGAGCTAGCTGCCGCCTCGCTAATTTTGAATCATCACATATTAATACCGATGTTGGCATATTATCTCTCTATTTATAAACCCGTCATAAGTATTTAATGATCTTAAAGGTTTTTATTATTCAAGATTTTTTGTAACTTCATGTTAATCAAAGGTTATCTCAGTTACAATATTCATATCCCAGAACTGATTCCTACTCCATTAGGACCATAATCGCTTGGTTACTATTGTGCAGTATAATACACTGAGGCCCATTGCGTTAATTTAAAAGGAAATACCTTATGTTACGTTCACTTGCCTTTGCTTTAAGTGCGTTTTGCGCCGTGGCTATAGCAGCCGACTATCCAGAAAACACGCTAGACGCAGGAAAAGTATCCGCACAAGGCAAAACAGTTACTTTATTAGGTCAAGGTATCTCATTAGGAGATAGTGCGCCAAATTTCAAAGTAGTTGATGACAACTTCATCCCGGTAACGCTTGAGGATTACAAAGGCCAAGCTGTATTGATAAGTGTAGTGCCAAGTCTTGATACAGGTATTTGCAGCCTGCAAACTAAGCATTTTAATGAAAAAGTAGCCTCGCAATTTCCAAGTGTTGTAATGCTAACAATTAGTGCTGATTTACCATTTGCTCAAAAGCGTTTTTGCAAAGCTGAAAATATCGATAAAATCACTACGTTATCAGATTCTGTTTGGCGCGATTTTGGCCAAAAATACGGATTGATTATTAAAGATATGGGCTTATTAACGCGAACTGTATTTATTTTAGATGAAAGCCATAACGTCATTTATAAACAATTAGTTAGTAGCCTTTCAACTGAACCAGAATACAACAGCGTAATTAAGAAACTTAAAACGCTTTAAAGCCGATTAAATAGCACTGATTAAGCAATGCTACATAGCCTCAAAACAAAAAACCGCCAATTGGCGGTTTTTTAATGTGCTTTTATAATTAACCTAAAAGCTCACCAAGTTGTGAACTTACAGCTTCAACAGCTTGTGTACCATCTAGTTTGTGGTATTGAGTATTACCAGCAGCAGCTTCTGCTTGGTAGTAATCAACTAATGGCATAGTTTGCTCGTGATAAATACCTAAACGTTTACGTACTGTTTCTTCAGTATCATCAGCGCGAACAATTAAGTCTTCCCCAGTTTCGTTGTCTTTACCTTCCACTTTTGGTGGATTATATACAATATGGTAAACACGACCAGAACCTGGATGAACGCGACGTCCGCCCATACGTTCAACAATCACTTCGTCAGCCACGTCAAATTCAATAACGTGATCAACCACTACGCCATTTTCTTTCATCGCATCAGCTTGAGGAATTGTGCGTGGGAAGCCATCAAGTAAAAAACCTTTCTCACAATCAGCTTTAGTAATACGCTCTTTTACTAAACCAATAATAATATCGTCAGAAATTAGTTGACCAGCATCCATTACTTTTTTTGCTTCTAAGCCTAATGGCGTGCCCTCTTTAATTGCTGCACGTAACATGTCGCCAGTAGAAATTTGTGGAATACCGTATTTGTCCATTAAAAACTGAGCTTGAGTACCTTTACCTGCACCCGGCGCGCCCAAAAGAATAATGCGCATATTATTGTCCTCTAGTATGGATAATTATTTTAAAGCCTGAATTCTTCCACAAGCGCCGCCGATACTCAAGCAACTTATACTAATTGATGAGTTGCAGGTGTATTTACAGCGCATTAAAAAAGGGAACACACGTTCCCTTTTATTTAAAGTATATAGTTTATACTTTCTTGTCCAAATTCAGGACTAAGTTAAGTAGCTAATTGACTATTTGCTTAGTTCAAGCATAAGCTTGTTTAAGCGAGTCACAAATCCTGTTGGATCTTTAAGTGTACCGCGCTCTGCAAGTAATGCTTGGTCTAGTAAAACATGTGACCACTGTGAAAACTTATCTTCATCTTGTTCGTCATTCAAATGCTTAACAAGTTGATGCTCTGGGTTTAGCTCAAACACAGGTTTCGCTTCAGGGGCTGCTTGACCAACAGATTCCATTAGCTTTTGCATTTGTGAGCTCATGTCGTTGTCGTCGCTTACAACACATGCTGGAGAGTCTGTTAAGCGGTGCGTAAAGCGTACTTCTTTAACGTCATCACCTAGTGCTGTTTTAATACGTTCAACAAGCCCAGCCATCTCTTTTTCAGACTCTTCTTGCGCTTTTTTAGTCTCTTCGTCGTCCAGCTTACCTAAATCTAAATCACCACGTGTAATTGACTGCAGTTGCTTATCAGCAAATTCAGTTAAGTGGCTCATCATCCACTCATCAACACGGTCACTTAACAATAATACTTCAATACCTTTTTTGCGGAAAATCTCTAAATGTGGTGAGTTTTTCGCAGAGGTAAATGTATCAGCAACAACGTAGTAAATTTTGTCTTGGCCTTCGTTCATACGCTCAACATATTGCTCAAGCGACACATCTTGCGTTTCTGAATCAGTATGAGTAGAAGAAAAGCGTAATAACTTACAAACAGCTTCTTTGTTTGCTGCATCTTCAGCTGGGCCTTCTTTCATTACTTGACCAAACTCGTTCCAAAATACTTGGTAATCGTCAGCTTTGTTTTTAGCCATACGCTCAAGCATTTTAATAATGCGCGATGTACACCCTTTACGAATAGCTTGCGTTACTTTGTTATCTTGTAGAATTTCGCGAGATACGTTTAACGGTAAATCGTTTGAATCTAATAAACCTTTTACAAAGCGAAGGTAGCTTGGCATAAACTGCTCAGCATCATCCATTACAAATACACGTTGTACGTAAAGTTTTAAACCACTTTGACGTTCACGGTTCCATAAATCGAAAGGTGCTTTTTTAGGGATGTATAAAAGGCTAGTGTATTCAGTTTTACCTTCAACCTTATTATGTGCCCAGCTAAGTGGATCTTCCCAATCGTGGCTTACGTGCTTGTAAAACTCTTTGTATTCGTCATCAGAAAGCTCTGACTTATCACGTGTCCACAATGCAGTTGCGCGGTTAATGCTTTCCCACTCACCGGGTACTGCAGCGATTTTTTCGCCATCTTCGCCTTCAGACTCTGGTACTTCTGCTTTAAACATTTGTACTGGTGTTGAAATATGGTCTGAGTATTTAGTAACAATGCCACGTAAGCGGTAATCGTCAGAAAATTCTTTTTCTTCATCACGAAGATGTAGAATGATGTCGGTACCACGGCCTTCTTTTTCAATTTCTTGAAGCGTGTATTCACCTTCACCTTGAGATTCCCACTCGTAAGCCGTTGTTTCGCCTGCTTTACGTGTACGAACAGTCACTAAATCGGCAACAATAAATGCTGAGTAAAAACCAACACCGAATTGACCAATTAGCTGTGAATCTTTACTTTGATCACCCGTTAAATTTTTGAAAAAATCAGCAGTACCTGACTTTGCAATAGTACCTAATGAGCTAATTACTTCATCGCGCGTCATACCAATACCATTATCAGAAATAGTAATGGTATTTGCTTCTTTATCTGCGCTAATACGTACACGTAAATCGGCATCACCTTGGTAAAGGTCGCCTTGAGATAGCGCTAAAAAGCGTAACTTGTCTGCTGCGTCTGATGCATTTGACACAAGCTCGCGTAAAAATATTTCTTTATTAGAATAAAGAGAATGAATCATTAAGTTTAATAATTGTTTTACTTCTGTTTGAAAGCCTAATGTTTCTTTTTGTGCTGCAGTCATTTATATATCTCCAATTTGCAAAGTGTCTGCGTTATGCACTTAATATGGGGTGAGGTGTTAGAACTTCAAGGGAAAACAAATATTTTTTTGATAAGAAAAAGTAAAAAGAAGCTATTTAATTTATTGCTCACCCAGGTGTTTATTACAGGAGAATCATAATTTGACATAGGAAACAGCCCTTTCGTTATTCTTATAGCCTGCATCCGTGTAGGCTATAAAAGCAAATTACCTTAGGGTGTGTTGTTCTTTGTGAATTGGAATTTGTTCAATCAAGGGGCGATTTGATCACGGCGCGAGGTTTGTAATCTGGCGGGCTCGATAACTGCTCCAGCGTTATTCTATTGACTTACATCCATATAAGAATAAATAAAAATTGAGCAAAGCTTCCGCGTCCTGCTCACGCCGCTTACCTGCACCCTTTGGGTCCTAAAAGAACCCAAAGGGCTGTGCATGCATTGCCTTTATACCGCGTTATCGTCTATTTATGGGGAACAACCACACATCATAGGCTCTGCCTTGCTTAAATACCAAGCACACCGCTGTAAATTCAGCCACCAAAGATCAACACGCCCCAATCATTATTTCATTTTTATTTTATATTTTTTAAATTAGCTAAGCGCTTAGCGTATAAAGCAGCACCAACAACGGGGCTATGAAGTGGCTCATAAAGTTTATAGTTGCTCGAAAAACGCTTTAATGCATTAATAAAAGGAAACAGCACTAATGCCCCAGCATTAAACACACCGCCAGAATAAGATACCTTAACCTCTTCATCTTCAGCGAACGGTAATACTTTACGAACCCCTTCAACTATTTCAGCTAATTCGTTAGCCGCATCATCTAAAATGGCTATGGCGTATTTGTCGCCCTCTGAAGCAGCCTTACAAACTAAAGTAGAAATAGAAGCCACTTTACTTCTATCCCCATTCCAATCACAAAGCACTAATCCTGTAATATCTAGGTCACTTTCAATATAAAACGTCGTTTTTAATAAAAAGTATAGCGGCCCTTTGGCTAAGCGCCCATCACTCATTTTTGTAAATACTTGCAGTCCTTTACAGCCAATCCAATAAGCAGAGCCTTCATCACTAAAAAGCTCCCCCCAACCACCACAGCGAGCATTTTGATTCTTACTCACGCCATAAGCGATTGAACCAGTCCCTGAAACAATGTTAATACCGTCAGCACCATTAAATGCAGCAGCCCAACCATTGACCATATCATTATCACAATGATACTTATCAGAGCGCATAAAGTGTGACGGCAAAGCATTAATTTCATCAATTAACTTACTGTCTTCGCCATATGCGGGTAACCCAAAAAAAGCAAAAGTAATATCATCTACTGAACCGTTCACTTGCTCAAGCAGTGCTTTAACACCCGACTCTAAAACCGATTGTGCGCCATCTAAGCCAACTTCAACATAGTAACAAGTTCCAGATTCATGGCTTGCTACTACATTATGTGCGTGATCAAGTAATGTAAACGCCGTTTTTGTTCCACCGCCATCAACACCTAAATAATACATATTGTTTCTCCTGTTCAATTATCTTTGCTTATAAAGCATAGATATTTACACCTTGCACAACACGGTTTATTGTTCCAGATGAGCTAGGGTTATCGGGTGTATTATTGATCGCTAAGGCATGCTCAAAACCATACATTTGCACGCAAACAATATAAGGGAAAAGCAAAAATATATCTTCTGCATTTTCCATTCCTGATAAAAACAAACATTCAAAACCAGTGTGTTCTTCACTTGCTTTAGCATCAACGACAATAATCTCACCTACTTCTGAGTCACCGGTTAGCTCAGTGAGTAAATCTAAATCATATTTACGCGTTAACGGGTGATTTGAAATAAATAATATAACGAGCGTTTTATCATTCACAATTGCTTTTGGTCCATGCCTGAATCCTAACGGAGAATCAAAGCTCGACACTGCTACACCGTCGGTAAGCTCAAGTAATTTTAATGCACCTTCTCGAGCAAGCCCTTTAAATATCCCACTTCCAAGATAAATAACGCGTTCGTACTTTTTATTTGCAACTGTTTTTATTATTTGGTCATAGCGCGTTATTAACGACTCTGTAGCGGCCATGCTTTTTTCAAATTGTAATTTGAAATTTTCTACCGGACAAAATACATACAATGCAGATAACATCATCGAGCTAAAGCTCGACGTCATTGCAAAGCTTATGTCGTTTGTTTCTGGAGGCATTAATAAAGCAAATTTATTAGTACCAGAGCAACGCTTATACAACTCGCCCTCTTCGTTACATGTAATTGCTAACTGGTAACACTCTTTAACTAATGAATCAGCATAGTCAACAGATGCAACACTTTCTGGGCTATTTCCTGAGCGAGCAAACGACACTAAAAGAGTCGGTATATCCGATTGAAAATAATCATGTGGATTTGATACTAAATCAGTTGTAGCTATCGCCTCTACTCGTTTACCTAACTTAGCACAAACCGCAGGGGCAATACTCTCGCCAACAAAAGCAGATGTGCCTGCGCCTGTAAAAATAATACGTAAATTAGGCTTTGCTAAAATAGGTTTCAAAAATGCATCAATACTAGGCTGAACTTGTATTAAATTAGACAGCACTTTATCCCAACACGCTGGCTGTTGTTGAATCTCTTTTGCCGTCCAATACGCGTCTTTCTCTTTTAATAAATCTTGAGAATAGTTTAAGTAAGTCATAGGTTAAGCGTCCTTTTTTTGAGCGTTAACAGCTGTATTACAAGCAACAGAATACTGCTCTAATACTTGAGAAATTTTATGAAAAATTAATTCACGTATATTCATTTTTAGTTTTCCATCTTTAATAGCTTGATGTTGCTCGGGCATAAACTGGCTAAGTAGCGTTAAAGGCGGTGGAGAAAGCTGAAGATTATTAATCAATAGATCTAATGCAAAATCAACTTTTGGCGTAGGCCAATAATAACGAACTCGGTCACTTAAGCTGTACTGGCAATCTAAGGCTTGTTGTTTTGCCTCTGTTGCATAATACTTTTTCCAATAGACTGGATTTTCATGCATTGCTTCTAAAATGACACTTTTTACATTTGAGAGTGATTCTAAGTCTATCCACTCTTTTTCAATAGCATCTAAAGCCCAAACGGCCTCGCGAAGCGCGAATGTTAACCACGGACCAACCTTTAATATGGCAAAATGCCCTTTTACTAATTCACTCAAATGCCCAACGGATTGATAATCAGTTGAATGTGCTTCAAACACCATATTTTTATTTGACTCAATAAATTGACTCAATACGACCGCTTTTTCTGGCTCAAAGGCAATTACTTTATGGTGATCAAACTCAACACCTGGCTGAACAACTAAACCAATAATACGCTCCCAAGCATCTTTTAAGCCCACTTTATTAAACGCGTCATAATGCACATTAATTGTTTCATTCGCCGCTTCAGGCGATGTAACTTCTAAGCAATCGAGCCCTTCTTGCGCTCCACCTGGAACCGGCACTTCTGTACCTATAACGTACACTGGTGGTTCACCGCCTACTTTCTGCCATGTTTTTTCAGCTACAGCGCACAACCGAGCCGCACGTTTAGCAACATCAGCATCCCCCAAGGGAACAGGATCATCTGAACAAGACATTGAACAATCTAAATGAATTTTTCTAAAACCAGCACTAACATAAGCATCTATAAGTACATCTGATTTAGCCATCGCTTCATCAGCGGATAAATCCTGCCAACAATTTGGGCCTAAATGATCTCCACCCAAAATAACTTTATTAAGAGGTAAACCTACTTTATTAGCTAAAACATGGATTAGATCATAAAAATCACTCGGTGTTTTCCCCGTATAACCACCGTCTTGATTCACTTGATTAGACGTTGCCTCAACTATCAGATGTTCACCCTTACTTAATGCATGCTTCATAGCAGCCTCAAGCACTAATGGGTGTGATGAACACACTGAATATAATCCATTTTGTTTACCCATTTTATGCTGTTGAATTAAATCTAGTAATACTTTCAATTGACCTCCTAATAAAGCAGTTAAAACTGAAATGTTTTTAAATAACTGAGCTGAGTATGAAACAAACATAGAAACAAGTAAACAACTTTTAGTTTCATTTAGCTTCACTTTGAATTTAAAAACACTAAAGTTAAATAAAAAGATGCATTTAGATTGCAAATCAATCTCAATTGTTAATATTACTTTAATTTAATTTCATTTTATTGTCACTTTTCGTTTGACAGTAGTTTCAATGTCCTCCAGTATGATTGTGCGGTTTAGTAGAATGATTTCTATATTTATTACAATAAAAAATCCAACAGGTGAATATTATGAACAACAGGATCAGCTTTAAAAAAACCTTATTGACGATTGCAATATTTGGCGCATGTCATCAACAAGTGCTAGCTCAAGAAACGCAAGAAAGTACAGACATTGAAGTAATTAGTATTACAGGTGTACGTGGCAGTCTTGCTAAGTCGTCAGATATAAAACAAGAGGCTAAATCTTTAGTTGATTCAATTGCCGCCGAAGAGTTGGGTCGGTTTCCTGATAATAATGTAGCGGATTCCCTTTCTCACATTTCGGGGATTACAGTTAGCCGAACACGTGGTGGTGAAGCTCAATATGTAAATATTCGAGGACTAGGACCAGAATTTAGTATTGTAACACTTAACAACAGAATTTTAGCAACCGACGATGGCGGTCGTAACTTTGCATTTGATGTACTCCCTTCTGAAATGATAAGTGGCGCGGATGTATGGAAATCAGTAGAAGCCAAAAATATAGAAGGCAGTATTGGTGGTGCTGTTAACCTTAAGTCAGCGCGTGCCTTTGATAACCCAGGCCAGCAAATGCTTTTTTCTGCTACCGCTGATTACAATGATTTATCAGAAGATACCGGTAAAAAATTAAATGCTATTTATAGTAATACGTTCGCTGATGATACCGTTGGCTTCATTTTTGGCTTATCACACTCAACAGGCACTCGACGCACCGATGAGATGTTTGATAATTTCTTCTTTGGTGTCGATGATGAAATATCATACGATGTAAACAATGATGGAAATATCACATCTGATGAAACCAACCTTGTTATGCCTGGTTCATACGCACTCGGTGTTTATGCGACTGACTTTAAACGCACCGGTGTTACGTCTTCGATTGAATGGAAAGTATCCGATCGTTTTGAACTTGTTGCCGATGTAATGCTTACCAAACTAGAATCTGATGCAACTGGATACTCGCAGTCTTTTTATATGGCAGACGAAAGCGCTGCACAAAATCGATTATCTAATATTGTTCTCGATGGTAATGTTGTAACAGCAATGGATATTGCAGATGTATCGATGGAATTAATCACATTGGATGAACACAGAACTGTTGATACCAAAATGTTTGGCTTAAGTGGTACTTTTAATGCGACCGATGACTTGACTATTAAAGGTGATATTTACCAATCAAGTTCTGAGCGTGACTCCGGCGGTAAAAACACTTACGTTGTTGCAGGTGCGCCTGGTGCGCATACTGGTCATTACGAATCTAATTCTGGCGGTTTACCTGATTACATTGCAAACTGGACACAAGGTAGAACATCTGACGACTTTGGGAATGACGATTTTTCACCGCACTGGGCTGCTCGTGATGGCAGCGACATTAAAGACACCGTTACCGGTGTTTCATTAGATGCGGAGCTACTTCTCGATTATAAATACATGCCAAAAGTACAGTTTGGTGCTGCGTTTACATCAAGAGATAAAACAAATACCGCTTACGATAACTATGAACTAGGCGCCTGTAATTATTGTGGCTATCCGTTCACTTTTGGCGAAGTGGGCGCTGATGTTACCAGAGAATTCCCTTATGATGATTTTTTTGCTGGTGATTCTGCAAATATCCCCCGCTCTTTTCCGATTTTTAGTATCCCTGATTATGCGGCCGGTTTAGCGGCATCAGATGGTCAAACAATTACAGACTATTTAGGGAATGAAAGAACATTTGGCGAGAATGAGTCTGATTTATGGTCACCTATTTTTAACCCTGTAAATTCTTATGATATTACAGAAGATACGACCGCAATTTATGTTCAAGCCGATTTAGCCGGCGAAGAATGGTTTGCCAATGTTGGTTTACGTTGGATTGAAACCGAAGTGTCGTCTAAATATTCTTATAACTCTATTCAGTCTATACAAATCGTTAACCCCGACGCAGCGAATCCATCTTGGGATGTTACCTATTCAGACAGTGCCGGCCAAGAAGCACAAGGAAGCTATAGCAAATTGCTCCCAGCAATAAATGCGGGCCTTTACCTTAGCGAAGATCTTTTGTTACGTGGCGCATTAGCACAGTCATTATCGCGACCAACTTTAGATCAATTGGCTCCACTTACGACCGATAACGCACAGTCGGGGTTATTCACTATGGCGATTAGTGGCAACCCAAGTATTGAGCCGGTATTTTCAGATCAAGCCGATCTTTCTCTAGAATGGTATTTTGAAGAAGGTGGAATGTTAGCCGGTGCTATATTTTGGAAAGACTTAGACGGTTTTATTACAATAAATACCACTCAAGTAGAAATTGCATCCGAAACATTCCAAGTAACTCAGCCTATTAACGGCGATTCAGCAGAAGTTTTAGGTGCTGAACTAAGTGTACAGAAATTCTTCGAAAGTGGCTTTGGATTTACCGCAAGCTATGCCTATACAGACACTAGTACAACAATCGATGGGGTAGATGCGGGTCCGTTAACAGGCGTTGCTGATAACTCATACTCTGTTTCATTCATTTATGAAGATGATAAATTCAGCACCCAAATAGCACTCGATTATACCGATGACTACGTAACTGACTCATTTAGCCCTCTTGGTGATGATTATCAAACATCTATGGATGAGCAATATATTGTTTCCGCGTCATTGCAATATAACATTGATGAAAACTTTCAAGTCTTTGTTGAAGCACAAAATTTGCTTGATGAATCAAACCAAACATTTCAAGGTCGAGATGATATGCCCGGTTCTATTCAATTATATGGAAGAACACTTAGCTTAGGCGTACGTGCATCTTTTTAAGTTTTAGTGCTAAAAACGAATGCCTATATAAAATATATAGGCATTCGATAACAACGTTTACATATAACTTCACATCATATAAATACGATAAAAAGATATCACCAATATAATAAGAGATATATAAAATGCAAAAACCTTGGTTACTTTTCGCGGTCGCTGTTACCGTTATGTGGGGATTATGGGGTGCATTGACCGCAATGCTCGCAAGCAGTACTCCTTCAACAATTATTTATTCTATTTGGGCTGTGACGATGGTCATACCTTGTGTTATTGCGCTTAAATTAGTCGGCTGGAAATTAGCAACTGATAAATACTCAATTTTACTGGGGTGTACAATTGGGTTTCTTGGCTCTGGTGGTCAAATGCTGTTGTTCCATGCTGTAGATACCGGCCCTGCTTACCTTATTTTCCCCATTGTTTCATTGTCGCCACTCATCACTATCGTTTTGTCTTTTTTATTACTCAAAGAACGTACTGGCAAGCTAGGCACTATTGGTATTTGTTTAGCGCTAATAACACTGCCATTATTTGAATACTCACAAGGCGATGAATCAAGTACACACAATTTAGTATGGTTCTTACTCGCTATTTCAGTGATGGCTGCATGGGGGCTACAAGCTTTTTTTATGAAGTTCTCTAATAACCACATGAACGCCGAAAGCATCTTTTTTTACATGACAATTACAGGGCTTCTATTAATTCCTGTTGCTTACTTTATGACTGATACACAATCATTAAAAGACTTTGATTTTAGTACAATCCCATCAATTGCAGGTATTCAAATCCTAAATTCTATTGGTGCTTTATGCCTGGTTTATGCATTTCGTTATGGTAAAGCAATGGTAGTGTCGCCTTTAACAAACGCAGGTGCCCCTTTAATCTCTTCAATATTAAGTATTCTTTTTATTGGAATTATCCCGAATGAATTTAAGATTTTAGGCATCATACTCGCCATTATCGCAGCAATATTATTGGCTATAGAACCTGAAGATAACAAATCAAGTAACTAATTTTTGAGAGGCTATTATGAAAAAACACATTGGCGCTATTTCTATTTTCGCATTTTCTCTAACCGGTTGCTCAGGCGTAAGTGATAAAGCTAACAACGCACACTACACAATGAGCGATTACTACTCAGTAAATAAAATTGACGCTCATGTACATGCCAATAACACGTCTGCGGCTTTTATTGAGCAAGCGCAAAAAGACAACATAAAGTTACTATCAATAAACGTCGACTACCCCGACTTTCCTAGTATTGATAAACAAGCGAGTATTGCGCAGTTACTTTCGAAAAAATACCCGCTTAATTTTTATTTCGTTACCACGTTTTCAATGCAAGGTGCAGACACACCCCAATGGAAAAACAATGTAATTAAACGCATTGATTTGGCAATAAATAAAGGCGCTAAAGCAGTAAAAGTATGGAAAAACATAGGGATGGATTTTAAAAACCAAAAGCAAAATTTGGTAATGATTGACGATCCTCTTTTCGATCCTATTTTTAACCATTTAACCAATAAAAACATTCCATTGATTGGTCATCAAGGCGAGCCTAAAAATTGCTGGTTACCTGTGAGTAAAATGACGGTAAATAATGATAAACAATATTTTGCAGCTCATCCGCAATACCATATGTATTTACACCCTGAAATGCCAAGCTATGAGCAACAAATGCAAGTTCGTAACAATATGCTTAATAAGCACCCTAATATGCATTTTATGGGAGCACACTTAGCAAGTTTAGAGTGGAGCGTTGATGAAATAGCCTTATTTTTAGATACCTACCCAAATGCAGTTGTCGATTTGGCAGCAAGAATGGGGCAAATTCAGTATCAATCAAAACTCGATAAACAGAAAGTACGTGAATTTTTTATTAAATATCAAACTCGTATTTTATATGCGACTGATTTAACTCACGCTCCTGACGCTACTGATATGCAGCTTAAAAAAGAAGCTCATAAAAAATGGACTGAAGACTGGCTGTATCTAAATACAGATAAGTCATTAAGTGTGCCTGAAGTGGATGGCGATATCGTGGGTTTGGCATTACCAAAAAGCGTTGTTGATAATTTGTATGCTAACAACGCCGTTCGTTTTTTCAATATAAGTGCAAACTAATCGTTAGCTTTGCACTTTCAACATATATTATTTTAAAGGTTAAATAATGAAAAAAAATTACACCTCTAACTTACTCATTTGCGCCATTAGCACTTTTTCACTTGTAAGCTGCTCTAAACAAGCAATTAACTCAACTATCAACAATGATATAGTTTACACCGTAAAAACAGATGCTCTTTCTTTAGAATTTAATAATTTACTGCATAGTCATATTGTCGGGAATGTAAACGGAAACCAAATAGCGTTAGGCGACATTAAGCCTAGTGAATATGTGGTGACACTTGATAAAAACGTGATTAGCGACTTTAACTTTATTGAAAAAAAAGTGCAGCCAATAGAAAACGAATTAGGCTACGGCACCCAAGTAGAGCTAAGCGGTATATCATCACAAGGACTGCTTAAAAAAACTGTTGTGAGTGTATATAAACGCTACCCGACTATGGCATTTTTTAATGTGAGTTACACGAATACAACTGACGCTAATATTAAAATTGTTAAATGGGTTAATAACGACTACACACTTTCAGACAATAAAACGGTTCAAACCGAGCAGCCCGCCTACTGGTCTTATCAGGGCGCTTCTTATGAAGATCGAAGAGATTGGATAACCCCAATCACACCTGGTTATAGCCAGAAAAATTACATGGGTATGAACTCATCAGATTACGGCGGCGGCACTGCAATAGTCGATTTATGGCGAAAAGATATAGGTATTGCCGTCGGTCATACCGAAACATCGCCTAAATTAGTTTCATTACCACTTAATTATACAAAAACAGATAACGGTGCAACAATTCACGTTGAGCTTGAGAAAGGAAATGAACTCAAAAAAGGTGAAACACTTAATACCATTCAAACCTTTGTTAACGTCCATAATAACGATTATTACGCCACACTTAAAAGCTACCGCAAAGTAATGGCTGATAAAGGGTTAAAAATGGCTGATGTACCCGACTCAGCATACGAGCCAATTTGGTGTGCGTGGGGTTACGACCGTAACTTTGACGTAAATGAAGTACTTGGTACATTAGAAACCGCTAAAAAAATGGGTTTAGAATGGGCTGTTCTCGATGATGGCTGGCAGACAGCTGAAGGTGATTGGTACTTAGACCGTAAAAAGTTCCCTAATGGCGATGAAGATATGAAAGCCTTTGTATCTAAAATAAACGAAGCAGGGCTAAAAGCAAAATTATGGTGGGCTCCTTTAGCGGTAGATCCTGGCACCGACTTATTACACGAACACACCGACATGTTATTACTTGATGAAAATGGAGCTGTTCAAGACGTAACATGGTGGAATAGTTTTTACCTTTGCCCTGCCTACAAAGACACAATTGAGCACAGTAAAGCACTTGTTCGCAAAATGCTGGGGGAATGGGGATATGAAGGGCTTAAGATTGACGGACAACACCTCAACGGCGTTGCGCCTTGTTATAACCCTGCACACAATCATGCATACCCAGAAGAGTCTGTAGAAAAGTTAGCCGAGTATTGGGAAGAAATATTTAAAACAGCAAAAGAAGTAAAACCCGATGCGGTGATTGAAATTTGTCCTTGCGGCACATCTTACGCTTTCCATAACTTGCCTTTTATGAATCAAACTGTTAGCTCAGATCCGTTATCGTCTTGGCAAATACGCCACAAGGGAAAAACGCTAAAAGGTTTAATGGGCGAATCATCACCTTATTATGGAGATCATGTTGAGCTTAGTGATAATGCCAATGACTTTGCTTCATCAGTTGGCATTGGAGGCATTGTTGGTACAAAATTTACCATGCCTAACTCAACGGGTATTGCCGCTGAATTTGCCTTAGATAAAGAAACAGAACAAACATGGAAAAAATGGATTGATATATACAAAGAAAAAATGCTGCCTAAAGGTATCTATTTAGGGGAGTTATACGATATTGGTTTTGACCTCCCAGAAACCCATGCAATACAAAAAGGCGCTAATATGTATTACGCATTTTATGCCGATAGCTGGGATGGCGAAGTGGAACTAAGAGGGTTAGAACAAGGCGAGTATCAAATAAAAGACTATGTGAATAATAAAATTTTAGGCACAACCTCAGGTACTAACGCTAAGTTAAATACTCAATTTAAAGGTTACTTATTATTAGAGTTGACGCCAACAAAGGCGATTAATTAATGAAGTCAATTATCTATTTATTGTTGTATATAGGGTGCTCTTTTTGTATAGCTCAGCCGTTAGCGGTAAAAGATACTGCACCAGCATTTTCTTTACCGTTATTAAACGATGAACACACGATCACCCTATCCGATTATAAAGGCAAAGTAGTGTATGTTGATTTTTGGGCGTCATGGTGCGTACCATGTCGCCGCTCATTTCCTTTTTTAAATGCGCTGCGAGAAGAGTATACAGACAAAGGCTTTGAGGTAATTGCAATAAACTTAGAGCAAGAGTCTGAGGCTGCTAATGCGTTTTTAACTCAACACCCTGTTTCATACCCTGTTGTAGCTGGCTATAACAGTACAGTGGGCACTGATTACGAAATTATAGCTATGCCAACAGCCTATCTAATAGGCAAGGATGGGAACATAAGGGTTAAACATATGGGGTTTAATACTGCACAAAAAGATTATCTTGAGGCCGTTGTCGACAAGCTCGTTTCAGAGTTTTAAACGAAGGGTTTAAACAAGTAATTGTTAAATAAAACGATACTCTTTATGACTTCTTTTTGATACCAAGCCACTCACATCTCGAGTGGCTTTTACATTAAATAAGTTTCTCCCTCTTACTGATACACTTGAAAAGATAGGTAGGCGAATCATCACGCTATACTTTAATTTATAGCGCATATTATTTTTCTAATTATTTATAAAACCGAAAGGCTTTATTGGTAAAATGTTTCATTTCATATATAATCAGGCTTCATTATTTAAGTTTGAAACTTTTTATAAAAGGGAAATTATGCGCGACACTAGCCAAAGACGTGAGCAAATTAGTCGAATGTTAAAGGAAATAGGCAGCGTACAAGTTCCTCACCTCGCCGTAAAGTATGACGTATCAACTGTTACAATAAGAAAAGACCTGCGTTTTTTAGAACAGCAAGGTATTGCAACTCGTTCATACGGGGGGGCAATGCTGAAAGAAACAAATGTAATTGAAACCGAACTCGCCATAGACCGAAAGCAAACACTCCATGCTGAAGAAAAACTCAGTATTGGTAAAGCCGCAGCCCAATTAATTAACTCTGGTGATTCAATCATTTTAGATTCGGGATCGACCACCATTCAAATTGCGGCGCACTTAAAAGATAAAGAAGATTTGACTATTATTACTAATGGTTTAAATGTAGTGAATAAGCTGTCGGTGTATGACGAAATAGACGTTATGTTACTTGGCGGTACATTAAGACGTAAAAACATGTCTTTTTTTGGCAGCTCAGCTGAAAAGTGCTTAGAAGATTTACATGTTGATAAACTATTTTTAGGCGTTGATGGTTTTCATATGGAACGCGGTATTACCACATACTTTGAAGCTGAAGCAGTGTTGAATAGAGTGATGTGTAAAATCGCGTCTGAAATAATAATTGTTACTGATTCATCTAAGTTCGAACATGTTTGCCTACATAAAATTCTTGAACCGGCAGCAGTCACCACCGTGGTTACCGACAGCAATATACCAAACAATTATTTAGAGGGGCTTAAACGCCTTGGTATTAATGTAATAATCGTTTAACGATTATTACATTAGATAATTAAAACGGACAAGGACATTGACCATGAATGCGTTTTTCGCTGGTTGGATGTTCAAAATGTAAGTCGCTCGCATGCAGCTGCAAGCGCTCTGCCATGTGTTCGCTTTGCGCGCTTTTATACAAATCACAGCCTAAAATAGGATGACCTATAAACTGGCTGTGTATTCTTAATTGATGAGTGCGCCCAGTCACGGGTGTAAATTGTACTAGGGTTCTGTATGGTTGTTTGAATCTCTCAAGCACTTTGTATTCAGTCACTGCAGCTTTACCCGTAGTTTGGCAAATTTTAACACGCGGAAAAAGCAGCTTGTCTTTCGCTATTGGTGCAGTAATTTGCCCCTCATCAACAGCCAAGCTTCCCTCTAGCATCGCTACATAACGCTTATGAATTATGCGTGCCTGAAATTGTTTATTAAGGTGCTTTGACGCTGCACCGTTTAGCCCAACAATCATAATGCCAGACGTACCCAAATCCAATCGGTGCGGTAACTTCGCTTCAGGAAAAGCGGCTGTTAATCCCTTTTGACCATGCACTAAACGATAATGTACTGAGTCCCAGTTAAGCGGGTTTTTGCCCGATAAACTCAATAGCCCACTGGGTTTATTAATAAGCAAAATATCATCATCTTGATATAATATGTCAATAAACCCATCGCATTTAGGCGCTACAAAGTCGTCAATAATAATATGATCTATCAAGTTAGACTCAGGTGTTGTGTTAATCATTAAGTTAATCAATACCTTTAGAATGAAGCGCTTTTAAAGCCAAAACTTGCTCGCGCAAATCATCAGCAGTTACTTTGTCAGCGGCAATAGCTTCACCTACGGTAACAGACACTAAAGACCATTTTAATCGGGGTAATTGCCACTTAGCTTTTCGACTAAACATGCTCCCCCATAACCCACCTAAATGCACCGGAATAACTTGTACGGGTGAGCGCTTAATAATACGTTCTATTCCACGGCGAAAAATATCCACTGAGCCATCACTCGTTAGCTTCCCTTCTGGGAAGATACCAACGAGCTCGCCTTTATCAAGCGCGGATGCAACTTCGTCAAAGGCTTTTTTAAACGCTTTAGGGTTGGTTTTTTCACTGTCAATTGGAATAGCTTTAGCCATTTTAAATAACCAATGCAGTGCTGGTGAATAATAAATAGGGGCAAATACCATAAATCGGATTGGTCTTGGTGATGTTGCTAAAATAAACATCCAATCGACAAAACTGACATGATTACACACAACAACAGCAGCGCCTTCATCCGGAATATTACTCTCCCCTTTTGTGCGCACTCTGTACATACAAATAGCCAAAATATAAATAACAAAACGTAAAAAGAACTCAGGGACTTTTGTATAGATATAAATAGAGATAAGTAGATTTAAACCAGCAAGTAACAACAGAAGTTCTGAAATACTCCACTTTAAAATAGACAACGTAACAATGCTTAAAATAGCACTGCCCACCATAAACAACGCATTTAAGACATTGTTAGCGGCTATAACTCGTGAGCGACTAGATTCTTCAGTGCGCTGTTGAATAAGCGCATACAGCGGTACAGTGTAAAAACCAGAGCCAATACCAATGCCTGCCATCCATACAAAATGCCACACCATGTCGCCTGTTTTTAATAACTGATCAAGCGTCAATAATTCAAGGTTTTGAGGTAAATAAGAGCTAATAGCGCTCTCTTGGCTCAGTAAGTATAAAAACACGGTAATTAAAATGGCGCCAAAAGGCACAATTCCTAATTCTATTCGAGAGCGAGAAAGCTTTTCACACAATAACGAACCAATAGCAATACTTAGTGAAAACACAACAAGCGCGCTAGTTACAACCAGTTCATCGCCGCCCATTGTGTGTTTTACATAATTTGGTAAGGAGGTTAAAACAATTGCGCCAATTAACCAAAACCAACTGATCCCAAGTACTGATTTACCAACCGATTCTGTTTGCGAATTAAGTGCTGAAAATACGTTTTTCGTGGATGAAAATATATTATAGGTAAATTTTAAGTTAGGCTCGTTCGCCTCACTAATGGGTATAAAGCGACTGCTCACATACCCCATAACGGCCAGTACTAATACGGCAATACTTATAAGCGTAGGGCCTACTGATTGAGTAATATAATAGGTGCCAAAAATTGTACCTATTAGTATCGCCACAAACGTGCCTGATTCAACCAAGCCATTCGCTTTTGTTAATTCGTTAGGGGCTACGTGCTGTGGTAAAATAGAGTATTTTAATGGACCAAAAAACGTACTTTGTACGCCCATTAAAAATACGGTGGCTAACATCAGCCAAACATACTGCGTTAAAATCGAGACAGCCCCTACAACCATAATAGGGATTTCACATAGTTTTACGATTCTAATTAGTTTGGATTTTTCTGTTTTTTCAGCTAGCTGCCCCGCCATCCCTGAAAATAAAAAGAAAGGTAGGATAAATAACCCAGCAGCAATATTTGAATAAAGTGCGCCATCAGCAAGCGTTGCAGCCTGAAATATCAATAGAATAAGCACTGATTGCTTATACACGTTATCGTTTATTGCTGAGAAAAACTGCGTAATAAAAAGCGGTAAAAAACGCTTACTACCCAGTAATGTACCTTGGTAGGGTTGATTATCTTTCATTGTATTCCTTACTAATTAGAGACATAGCCCAAAAATATATTATACCAATTCGTTTAATTAAATGATCTATTTTGAGGGCGGGAAAACGTGTTGATAGCTAGGCAAAAAACTCGCTATTTAGTTGTTCTAAATGAGAATTTTTTAACGCAGGTAGCGACACGTTTAGCCCCGCAAAATGATTAAGTATTATTGCGGATTGGTATTAGATTGCTTCTAAGCTTACCTTAAAAACAAAAAAGCCTACATAATTTAATCATGTAGGCTTTTATAATATCTTTTCAAATAGTGACTTAGAGTTAGTCTTGTGTAACTAAACGCCTGCCGCTAAAAGCATGCATAAGCGTTCTACCATCTACTAAATCAAGCTCGCCTCCCACAGGAATACCGTGAGCAATACGCGAAGCACCTACTTTATATTTATGACAAAGCTGAGCAATATAATGAGCCGTAGTATCGCCTTCAACGGTAGGGTTAGTCGCTAAAATAACCTCATTAATACCGCCTTGAGCAAGTTTTTGCTCTAAAACGTCTAAGCCAATTTCTTTAGGGCCGATACCGTCAATTGGCGATAAATGACCCATTAAAACAAAGTATAGCCCTAAATACTGACCTGTTTGCTCAATGGCAAGCACATCAGTAGGCGATTCAACAACACATAATATGCCGCTGTCTTGGCGTTTTGTACTTAAACAAATATCGCACTGAGCTTGTTCGCAAAAAGTACGACAAGACTGACAATGCCCTATGGCTGTCATTGCTTTAGTCAATGCATTGCCCAGCTGAGTGCCTCCCTTTCGGTCGCGCTCAAGCAAGTGAAAAGCAATACGTTGCGCTGACTTTGGACCAATGCCCGGTTGACAGCGCAGTGCTTCTATAAGCTGATTTAAACTATCTGAAAGTTGCATTATTTACTTAAAACGGCATTTTCATACCTGGTGGTAATTGCATACCGCCAGTTACTTTACCCATGCGCTCTTGTGTTTCTTCTGCAACACGGCGTACAGCATCGTTACATGCTGCTGCAAGTAAGTCTTCAATCATGTCTTTGTCGTCTTCCATAAGGCTTTCATCAAGCTGAACACGACGTACATTGTGGTTACCAAGCATGGTTACTTTAACTAAACCGGCACCGGCTTCGCCAACAACTTCTAATGTTGCGATTTCGTCTTGGGCTTTTTGCATGCGATCTTGCATTTGCTGCGCTTGCTTCATCATGTTGCCCATTCCACCTTTAAACATAACTTTCTCTCTTTCTTTTAATACATTAATTAACATGAACATAAGGGCGATTGTAAGTAATTACAATGCCTGAATACTGTTTTCGTCAATTTCGGCGCTAAATACTTGCTGAAATTGTACTATGTTTTCATCAGATGTGATCACATCGATTGCTTGTTGATGACGACCTGCATCAATTTTTTGCTGAATAAGATAAGGAGAGTCAATAACTCCCTTAGCAAAATTAATACTTAACGACACGTTATGCTCATAAATACTCGACAATGCGGCATCTAATCTTTGGCGAAGCATCGGTGTATCTAAATGCTTTTGTGATTCATCAACGTCTATATGTAAACTGTTGCCTTGCTTGGTAAATATTGAATGCAATGCAAATTGGCGCATACGACCACCCAGTCCCATACGTTTAATTAAATAAGCCCATTCATCTTGTTGATGTGCAAATCTAATTTCACTAATTGGGCTTTGAAAATCATCAGGGGCAGGAATACTTACTTCCTCTGGCACTATTTCAGGCGCTTTTTGAGGGTTTATTTGCTCAAGTAATTCTGGCGCAAGATTTTCAGTAATTGTTTGGTGCTTTGCTTTAAAATCAATCTTACTAGTTGGCTTTATGTTGGAGTGATTATGTGCCTGAGTTTGGCCCCCTGTTACTGGGAGCTCATGCTTTTTTTCACTCTCACCTTCGCTATCAGTTGCCCAAGGAGGGATATCGCCAGACCCAGTACTTGAAGGGCTATTAAGCTCACTTGCACTTGTATCTGCACTACCTTGATGAACACTTTGGGCTTTAGGCATTCTTGGATGCTGTTCTGGCTTTTTAGCAGGCGCTTGGCTTGGCTGCACTGCTACATTATTTGCAGATGTACTTGTACTCTTGCCTGATAACCTACCCGCACCCGATATGTTTCTGTCACGTAAAATACGAGCAATGGCAGATTGCGCCTGCGCTTCTTGTTCAGCTATTGGCGTACTTGCATTGTGATTTGCTAAGGGCTCTGGTGAAGACTCTGAGTTTGCAGTAGGTGCAGGTTTAAAACCCTGATCTACAGCGCTACTCATTATATCATCAAACTGCGAAGCTAACGTTTGCTCAGCATCACTATGTTGCATGTAAGCTTCATCTTCACTTTGGCGCTGGGCTTGAGCATCCGAAACAACATTGGTTTGTGGTTGATCATTAGTTGAAGCCTGTTGTTCAAAAGCGTTTTCACTTTCTTGAAGCGGTTGCTCTACTGCAACTTGGGTTGGCTCATTATTACTTTGTACGACATCATTATTCGATGTCTGAGCGGCAACATTTGGTAAAGGCTCTATCTCAAGGGATTTAGGCTGCTCTGTATTACTAACTGGCTTAGTATTATTTACAGGGACACTACTTTGGCTAGCTACAGTGTTTTGCGATGTTTTATTTTTATTTAATATATCTCGCAGTGCATTTGCGCGGCCTTGTTTATTTGGGGCCGGCTCTTCGTTTACTGTGTGTACAGTTTGTTGAGCGTCTGTAGGCTTAAATGCTAATAATCTTAGCATTATCATTTCAAAACCTAAGCGAGGCTCTGGTGCCCATTGTAAATCTTTTTTACCATTTAACAGTAACTGATAATAAATTTGAATTTGTTGTGGGCTCGTATGTTGTGCAACATGAGCAATATAATCTACATTTTTTTCATCTAGCCCTGCCGCTTCTGGCACTAACTGGGTTAGTTGAGTCAAATGCGTAAGTGCAATTAAATCATCAAGCAATGCCACATAATTAGGATTACGACTTGCCACCTGCGCAATCTCATCCATTAGCGCAGCGCCATCTTGTGCAAGTAATGCTGCAAGCAAGCTTTGGCTATAATGAGTATCCATTAAACCAAGCATAGTTTGTACTGCTTGATTATTAATATCACCATTTGTTTGTGCAATAGCTTGGTCGGTTAAGCTAAGCGCATCACGCATACTGCCATCAGCGGCTTTTGAAATAATACTAAGTGCATCAGTGTCAAAGCTAAGCTGCTCTTGAGTAAGTACGTGTTCAAGCTGTGTTTTAATCTCACTTTGCGACAAGGCATTTAAGTTAAATTGTAAACAGCGAGATAAAATAGTAACTGGTAGTTTTTGAGGATCGGTCGTCGCCAATAAAAATTTCACATGCTCTGGTGGCTCTTCAAGCGTTTTCAAAAGCGCATTAAAGCTGTGCTTAGAAAGCATGTGAACTTCATCGATTAGGTATACTTTATAACGTCCACGTGTTGGTGCATATTGAACGTTATCGAGTATTTCACGGGTGTCTTCTACTTTTGTACGAGAAGCCGCATCTATTTCGAGTAAGTCAATGTAGCGCCCTGCTTCTATATCTAAACAGCTGCTACATTGGCCACACGGATTTGCAGATATACCTTCGTCGCAATTTAAGCTTTTAGCAAAAATACGCGCAATAGTCGTTTTACCTACACCGCGGGTTCCAGTGAATAAATAAGCGTGATGCAGTCTATTTTGTGTAAGCGCATTTACAAGCGCTTGCTTAACATGAGACTGCCCAACCAATTCATGAAAGGTTTGAGGACGCCATTTTCTCGCTAGAACCTGATAACTCATCGATTACTCGCCTTCGAATTCAACCAATTTTAGGATTTTAATACCCATTTTTTTGATGCGCTGCTCGCCACCAAGTTCTGGTAGTGATACAACAAATGCAGCATCTGTGGCTTCGCCACCTAGTTTATGAACTAATTTAGCTGTGGCTTCAATTGTGCCGCCAGTTGCTAATAAGTCATCAACTAATAATACTTTATCGCCAGGTACAATTGCATCAACATGCAGCTCTAGCGTGTCTTCACCATACTCAAGTAAGTAATCTTGACGAATAACTTCGCGTGGTAACTTACCTGGTTTACGAACTGGAATAAACGGAATGCCTAATGCGTAAGACAGTGGCGCACCAAAAATAAAGCCACGTGATTCTGTGCCGATTATTTTAGTAAAACCCTGATCTTTATATTCTGCGATAAACGCGTCAATAGTTGCTTTAAAGGCTTCTGGATTTGCCATTAAAGTGGTTACATCGCGAAACATGATGCCCGGCTTTGGATAATCAGCAATTGTAGTTATGCTGTTTTTGATAATTGCTGGTGTTACTTGAGTCATAATTTTAACTGCTCAATTGTTTATATTACAAAGCAGGTGATTATAACCTTAACTAACCTTTAATTGCGAGTTTGGCGTTACTATAAAAGAAGTATTAACTATGGGGGGTAATTAAAATAAAGTGGTTCAAGGCTGAAGTAAGCAACAGCCTTAATAAACGCTATGCATTTTAAGTTAAGCTAGTGATCCAGCCTAATATTGCATTTAAACAACCAATCCCTGCAAATACAGCTAAGAAAGCAAGAAAATAAGTAGCGTTGAACGGATCTTTAAAGTCTTTATCATCTGACATTGGTACAACCTTTTATTAAGCACGACAAATAAGGCTGCCATAATAGACGATGTAAAATCATCAATAAAGACCTTAATCTTGATTTTTTGTCACAATTACACCGCGTTCAACCATTGCATTGAGGGTAACCAATGCGCCTTGAGCAATTTGATCTGCATTAAACTGTGGTGCATGAGCGAATACCTGTTGGCACACGTCGTCAAATGTCGCTCCATCACTTGCCTCAATAGTTGATAGCAACAAAGCAGTCATCGCATTCGTAGCCAGAAATTGAACGTCATCATCTTCATCTCTATATACAACAAAATAATTAGGCTGAGGTGATGGCTCTTTTGGTTTAAAGCGATTGCTAATATTTTGAACTGGAAATTGATAACTTAAATTTCTTGCCGTTTTCGATAAATACAAAGCAGAACTAGTAAGCGCTGTTGTTTGTAATTTTTGCTCTTGCTCATCTTCGTGTGCAATTGATACATCTAGCTCTACCCATTCATAGTGTGCAAGTTCTAGCATAAACACGGGATCGTATCTTTTCATTTTATAATCACTTGATAAGTAATTAATAAACTCCCCTGCTATATCTAAAAAGTACGGTGAATGACAATCATATTCGCTAAAAAACTGGCGTACAAGAACCAGCCATTGCTTGTCTGTATATAAGGTTTTTAATACCGGAAAGCCTGATGATATAAAACCTTCAATGTTATTAAAAAATAGGTCGCGATAAATGGCCATACGTCTGTCTTCGATACCGCTGGGCTTTTTATTTTTTTTAGGCTCGCGAATATGCGCCATAAATTCGTTTTGTATTTCAATAAAGCTCATAACCAGGCACTCTTTTAATATTTATAAAGGCTTATATTAAGCTCGTTGTTTTGAAACCGTTGAAGTAATGTGTTTAGCTTGTAGCTCATGAATTATATCTAACTCTTTGGTTAAAATATTCATGGTAGGGATATTAAAATCGCGCTCAAGCAAGGTTGGAAATACGCCATGCACTTCATATGCTTTATCCAGTAGCTCCCACACAGGATCAATGACATCAGCACCATGTGTATCAACTATTAAGTCATCAGCCTCATTATAATGGCCTGCAACGTGCCCATAGGCAATACGATTAGAAGGCAGCCCAGTTAAAAACGATTGTGCGTTATAGCCATGATTAATCGAATTCACATAAATGTTATTCACATCCAGTAAAAGCTTGCAGTCTGCCTGCTCTAAAATGGTATTTGTAAATTCCAGCTCTGATAATTGCTGTCCAGGAGCGCCATAGTAAGAAACATTTTCTATCGCAATTTGCTGCCCAAGTATGTCTTGTACTTGTTTAATACGAGGGACAACATGTGCTATAGCTTCTTGTGTAAACGGAATAGGCATTAAGTCATACATATGGCCTGTACCGGAACAGTAACTTAAGTGCTCACTGAAAATTTTTATATTGTGCTCTTCAAAAAAAACTTTTAAAGATTTAACAAATTCAACATCCAGTGGTTCGGGTGAACCGATAGACAGTGATAATCCATGACACACAAAATTATTTGCATCTGTTAATGTTCTAAATTGCTTTTTAAAGCGTCCACCTAGTTTTAACCAGTTCTCTGGTGCAACTTCCAAAAAATCTACTTGATTAGGTACGTGTTCAAGCAGTTCATCAAGCATTTCTCGTCGTAGGCCAAGGCCCACCATCCCGAAATCTGTACTCTGGATTTGTGTCATAACTACCTCTAACTTATCAAAAAAGGGCCTTAAGGCCCTTTTAGCATAACTTATTTAGAATAAGATATTAACGACCGCCACATTTACCTTCGCCGCACTTACCTTCTTTTTTAGTTTTTTTAGCATCGCCGCCGCATTTACCTTCACCACATTTCCCTTCTGTTTTAGCTTTTGCATCTTTTGCATCGCCGCCACATTTACCTTCACCACACTTGCCTTCTGTTTTAGCTTTTGCATCTTTTGCGTTGCCGCCACATTTACCTTCACCACACTTGCCTTCTGTTTTAGCTTTTGCATCTTTTGCATCGCCGCCACATTTACCTTCACCACACTTGCCTTCTGTTTTAGCTTTTGCATCTTTTGCATCGCCGCCACATTTACCTTCGCCGCACTTACCTTCTGTTTTAGCTTTTGCATCTTTTGCATCGCCGCCACATTTACCTTCACCACACTTACCTTCTTTAGCGTCTAGTTGGTAACCTGTCACTAATTGTTGAAACTCAAATGGGTTGGCTTGTACATCTGCAGATACAAAGCTTGCAGAGCCAACAACTACTGCACCTAAAGTTAACGCGATTGTATTTTTTTTAACTGTATTCATTTTGTGACTCTCTTTAATCAAGTATTGTAAATCTCAGCAATAAAAATGTATTTTAAATTGCTTGTATGCTTAAGTAGACCTGTACAAGAATAAAAACTTTCATTTATTTTCATAATATTTACTTTTGCGGTTTCTACATTAAATATGGTTGGTAATTACAGATTTATCAATGTGTGATTTACAGGTAAACTATGCGTCCAGTTTTTTATCAAAATTAATCACTTTATGAAACTTGTTTTAGCACCTATGGAAGGTGTCGTTGATTTTAAAATGCGCCAATTACTCACAGACATTGGTGGGTTCGATTTGTGCGTTACCGAGTTTGTAAGAGTGGTTGAAACATGCTTACCTGATAAAGTTTTTCATCGATTTTGCCCTGAGCTACATAATAATGGATTTACGCGAGCAGGTACTCCTGTGCGTGTTCAATTACTCGGCCAAGAAGCAAATCCGTTAGCCGAAAATGCAGTAAGAGCAATTGCTTTAGGATCTCATGGGGTCGACCTTAACTTTGGTTGCCCAGCAAAAACCGTTAATCGTAGTCGAGGGGGTGCTGTACTGCTTAAAGATCCTGACCACATGTATACGATTATTAAAGCAGTCCGAGATGCTGTAGATGATAAACATGAAGTAAGTGCAAAAATTCGCTTAGGCTTTGATGATGACAGTAACAGCCAAGAAATTGTTGATGCTGTGGTAAGCGCAGGCGCAAATAGTGTAGCTATACACGCCAGAACCAAACGTGATGGTTATAACCCGCCAGCTTATTGGGAAAAAATTCCACCAATAATAAAAGATAAAAATATTGCCGTTGTTGCCAATGGTGAAATTTGGCAAGTTGAGGACGCAATGCTTTGCCAAAAACGAAGTGGATGTACTGATTTGATGCTTGGTCGTGGTGCCCTTTCGCACCCTGATTTAGCAAAAAAAATTAAAGCTCATGTAAATAATGAACAATATGATGGCCTTCAATGGGAGCATATTATTTATCACTTAATTCACTCTGCTATTCATCAAGACCCTGCAAAAGATGAAAAGTACTTTGCTTCTCGTACAAAGCAATGGCTAGGTTACCTTAAACGCCAATACCCGCAAGCGATCGATTTATTTGATGAAATCAGGCGTTTAAAAAGTAAAGAAGATGTGGCAAGCATATTAAATAAATACGCCAAAGCACCGCAACTTGATTCAAATCATAACGGCTAACTTAAAGCCTCTAGATAATATCAGTATAACGTGAAGCCAATTTAATAAGGTTGTACTGATAATGCATCATCAAAAAAGACTAAACGATGAAATAGCACAAATTAAATTAAATATATTAACTATGCTTTCTAAATCAGCCTACCCTACACATCAGCATTTAATACAAGTTTTAGATAATACAGCAAACAATGAATGGTTAGACTGTGCAACAGAGAAGCTAGGTCCTGAGTATGCGTTTTTGATAAGTCGCATGACTAAATTAGAAGCGGCGGTCAGCCAAATAGAAATTGGGCAATATGGCTACTGCTGCGACTGTGAAGAAAAAATACCAGCCAAATCACTTGAACTAGACCCCGCAACTCAACGGTGTACAAAGTGCGCACAATAAGCGCACTTTCAAATCATTATATAATTTGTTGTATAAAGCTAAATGATTGCCCTGGGTAGAGTATTATATCTTCAACTAAATATTGAGCCTCTTCTTGGGTGATTTCTAAGCGTTTCATAAGGTTTACCTTCGCCTGTGGCAAAGTCCACGCATGGTAATGAATGCCAATATCTGATTCCATCATTGCAAGCATCAATGTTTTGTCTTTATCAGACATGTTCGTATTGCTCGCCATTGCAGGTAAGTCTTGATAATCAGCCTGCCAATCAAGCCCTTCAATTAATTTTTCATCCGATAGATACTGCACTAAAAACGATTTTTTATGAGAAATAGACAATTTACTATCGAATGCAACACGATCTAATACTTTTATATTTTCATTTAAAAGAGTAACCCACTCTAGCGGTGAATGTACTTCGCCGCTAAAGTAATTAAGTTTGCTCTGATACCACTGTGACCCATTTGGCAGGCCTCTCAGACCAACACTACCTCTAGGCTTGTAACTAGCTAAATAATCGCTAAAAGCTCTTATATGACTCTTAAGCGCTGGTTGAACGTCATTACTACCTATCGCACTCAATACATAGCTTTGTAGTAGTGTGAGCTCAATTTTATTCAGCTTTAAATTGCTTTGTTTAGCACTGTCTAGCGTATCTTGGGTTAACTTAAGCCAAGTAATAATATTATCCGGCGTACTTTTTGACCCCTCAAAAGCAAGCATGTTTTTTAATACGTCTACTTGAGCCGGCCAACTAAAATAGCGCGCAGGAAAACGCTCTGCAATAACCAAGTAGTTTACTTGTGCAATTTGATTGAGATTAAGCTCCATACCCATTAAGTTCTGATAAATAGTATGACGTTTAACTAAATACGCATCAGAAAAGACCAATTGCTCTTTAGTAATCCTATCGATTTTTTTAGCGTCTGGTTGTAGTACAAGTGCCATGTTTAAAGTTTTTAAAGCAACTTGTGCGTCTTCAAATGACTCATAAGGTTGAGGCTGCTTTGAACATGCAGCTAAAAATAAGCACAGTAGTAATGAAAAAGAGAGCTTTTTATACATAGTAGTTCCAATAAAAAAAGCCCCAGAGGGGCTTTTTATAAGTTGCTTTAGCTAATTAAAATTAAATTTTAACACCGTTGCGAGCGGCTTTATCTTTAATATATGTAGACCAACCCTTTGCAAACTTACGTGTGCGAGGGTCATCCATAGCTTTAGTAATTGCAGCATATGCTTGCTTATACTTACCTTGATAGTAATACGCTTCAGCTAAATCTGAATAAATAGTACCTTTTTTGTCAGAGCCAAGCTCTAATGCTTTGTTCAAACGAACAACAGCAGCACTGAATTTTTCAGATTGTAAAAGTAATGAACCAGCTTTACGGTAAAGTTCAGCATCTTCATCAAATTTAGCAGCTTCTTCATAATACTTAGCAGCTTTTTCTAGATCCTTAGAACGATGGTAGTTACTAGCAATCGCACTAACATTCTGCTTTGTACGTTCTACTTTTTCACTCTTAACGGCCTTTTCTAGCGTTACAGCTGCTTTAAAAGGGATCTCATTAAGAGAGTAAAAGTTAGATAAGACTTTATATTCAACTTCATTTTCAAAGTAACCATTCTTATATGCAACTTCCATAGTTGCTAAACCTTTAGAATAATCCTCGGTTTGTAGGTAATACTTACCTAAGCTAACCCAAGCTTTTTTATCATCAGGCCATACACGAACAATTTCTTCGCCAATTTTAACCATGTTTGCATAATCTTTAAGTTCAAAGTATGCACCAAGTTTTAGTTGGTAAGGACCTTTATTAGGTTCTTTTTGAAGTTTTATTGCCTTATCTGCTGGTTCAAAAACATCACGAAATTGCTCTAACTGATAGTTAGCTTGAGCAATACGCGTGTAAACCGTAGGATCTTCTTCACCGGTAAAATCCATCCAAGTAACATAAGCTTTTTTGGCTTCTTGATACTTTTCTGTGCCAGCATATAAATCACCTAACAGCTTTAAAGTTTGTTCTTGATCAGCAAAGTTTAAAATATCAGGGGCAACTGCTTGTTTAGAATATTTAATTGCTTCGTCATACTTTTCTTTTTGCGCGTACATGCTACCTAAGTAACGATTTACAGTCGCTTTATCAAAGTCATTCGAAGCATCGATCTCTCTAAGCAAAACAATTGCTTCATCAACTTTCTCTTCATTGTACAAGTCAAATGCTTTAATTACCTTTTTACCAGTACGCTCGCCCATGATTTTAGTTTTTGCTTTTTTACGCTCTTCAATCTTTGCGTAATCTGGCGCCGCTAAAACAGATGCACTTAAAGTAGCACCAGTCACAGACATAAGAATCGCAAGAGCAGTTACTTTAGAAAAATTTCTCATTACTCGCCTCCTTAGTTGCCTTGGTTAAGTTTAAAGTCTAATTGAACTTGTAAACCTGGTTGTTTCTGTGGTTTTCCGTCAATGATCTTAGGACGGTACTTCCACTTACGCAGTGCACGTTTAGCTTCACGGTCAAAGATACGTTTCGGGTCTGCGTCAATTACTTCAACGTCAGTTACTCCACCTAACTCGTCGATAGTGAATGAAAGTTGAACCCAACCTTCTTTACCATCACGTGCTGCTTGCGTTGGATATTTTGGTTCTATACGAACGATAGGTGTCGCATCACCATCTCGTCCAAATGCACCAGGACCACTTAGTCCACCAGCTGAACTACCAACATCAATGCTACCCATATTAAATGACATAGCACCAGGGTTTGGATTATTATTTTCCGGCTGTGGCGGCTGCGGCTTAGGCGGCTGCTTTGGCGGTGGTGGTGGAGGAGGCGGTACACGCTTCCTCTCCTGCACCTTAGATTCAGGCGGATTCGTCATTATTTCGACTATGATCTGCTCTTTTTGTTCCGTATTACGGTCAGCCCCACCAGAGATGAGGAAGGCCATGAAGTAGAACAAGCCGAAAGTAACTGCCCCACCTGCAATCAGTGAAAACAGAAAACGAATCATTACTGATCTCCAGCTATTGAAATTCTAAGGTTGTCACCCGTCGCTTTAATCTGGTCCATAACTTTAACCACTGTGCCGTGTTTAGCTTCTTTATCAGCTTGTATAATCACAACTTCAGTAGGTTGTTCTGCTAATAAACTTTCGATTTTTGCTGAAATACGTTCAACATCAATTTGTTGTTTATCAACCCAGATCTCGCCGTTACTACGAATAGCAATAAAAATGTTAGCATTTTTTTGCTTAGTAGCTTGGGCAGCTTTTGGTTTATTGACCTCGATACCAGCCTCTTTAACGAACGATGTAGTTACGATAAAGAAAATAAGCATGATAAATACGATGTCAAGCATTGGCGTCATATCAACCGCAGCTTCTTCTTCTTCACGAAAACGTTGTTTACGTGCCATATTTAATTCTCTCTCTAGTGATGAGGCATACTATCAATAAGTTTGGCTTTCACCATTTTAGCTTTTGTCTCAAGACGTGAGCTAAAAAATACTCCAGATAATGCCGCAACCATTCCAGCCATTGTTGGGATTGTTGCCATTGAAATACCTGACGCCATTAAACGTGCATTACCCGTACCCTGGTTGGCCATGGTTTCAAAAACCGAGATCATACCAGTAACAGTACCAAGTAAGCCTATTAAAGGACAAACAGCTACTAATGTCTTAATCAACAACATACGCTGATCTAATTTTTCAGACGCTTCAGAAATCCATGCTTCACGGATTCTGTGTGCGTACCAAGACGTAGTGTCTTGGCGGGCATCCCACTTTGCTACAATTTCTTTCGCTGTGCGAGGAAATTCTGCAAGTAGGAACCAATAGCGCTCAATCATTAAAACCCACATCAGAAAGAGTGCTATCGCGACCACGTATAAAACCTGGCCGCCTGTGCCAACAAAATCCCTGATAGATTCCCATATCTCCATCAGGACTAGCATTAGGCTTTCTCCTTCTCCGCGTGAGTAGCAACGATACCCGCGCTTTGCTCATCAAGGATGTGTAATACCGACTTACTACGACCAGCTACAAGAGCATGAAGTAGAATTAGTGGTAATGCAGCAATTAGACCTAGCGCTGTAGTTACAAGTGCTAGAGAGATGTTACCTGCCATGATCTTCGGATCACCCGTACCGAACAATGTGATTGTTTGGAACGTTAAGATCATACCGATTACTGTACCTAATAGACCCAGTAACGGTGCGATTGCAGCAAGAATCTTGATTATATTGATACCAGCTTCGATGCGCGGCGTTTCACGTAGAATCGCTTCATCAAGTTTAAGCTCAAGGTTTTCAACATCTTGGTTCTTGTTGTCATGGTACACTTTAAGAATACGACCCAGAGGGTTATTTGTATTCGGTGTAGCAACATTTTTAAGCTGGCTCTTAATCTTACTAGTAGTAAGTGTAAGGTCAACAAAACGAATTAGAGTAATTAGCATACCTAAAGCTAGTAAAGCTGTAATGATATAACCAACTACGCCACCTTGATGGAAATATTCCATAAGTGTCGCTTTTTGAGTGTTGATACGTAAGATAGCACCACGAGTCGGATCTATATAAACACCAGCGTAGTTATCTGATGATGTATTTTCAAGATCAGCGATACCGTCTAAAATATAACTATCTGGTTGTTTACCTAGAGGCTGAATAGACTTAGTTTCTGGTGAGTAAATTAAGTAACCATCATCTGTAACTAAGTTAAAGTTACCAATACGCGTTACTTTCTTCATTGACGGATTACCGTCAAGACCAGCAACTTCAGTTTCAAAAGTTGAAACTTTAGCTGATTCAGTCATTTCTGTTTGAAGTGAAATCCAAAGTTCTTCAAGTTCACGAACAGTTGGAAGTTCTTTAGCAGCAGCTAATGAACGTAAGATTTCTGCACGGCCAGGTTTCTCAGCACTTACTAGTGATGCTTCGATAGAACCAATAGCGTCTTGAGCTGCACGACGTACAACACCGAACATCTCACCCAAAGTACCTTGAGCACTTTGAAGAGCAGCTTCTTTTTCAGCTAAAGTGTTTTCATTTTGTGCATACTGCTTAGCTAAGCTTTCACCACGAGACTTCTCTGAAGCAAGTTCGCTTTTAGCTTTGTTAAGTAAAGATTGCTTGTCAGCACGTTCTGATAAGAACTCTTGCTCACGTTGCTTATTAATTTTACCTTCAGAGATACGCTCTTGCTTTACTTGCTCAAGTATTTTATCTAGAGCTCCAGTATTTGCATGTGCATTAAGCGCGGTACCTGCAGAAACAGTTAGTACTGCTGCAACAGCAAAACCTTTAAATAGTTTCTTCATTATTGATTACTCCGCGCCAAAGATAGGTAGTTTAACAAGTTCTAATGTCGCTTGCTTACGCGCCATACGAATAACTTCTTTAACAGGTTTTAGGTATTCTTCACCTAATTCTTTCCACTGTTTAGTGTTGTTATCCCACACCCAAGCATGTTTCAAGTCAAAAGACTGAGCAACGTAAGTGATACGACCTAACTGACCGATATCAACGTTAATGCTTTTGCCATCAACTTCTAGTGTACCTTGTGAAGCAGATACAAGTGAGCTGTATGCTGTTTCAATAGTGTAAGCTTCGAGTACTTGACGGAATTTTTCAGACGTCGTTACAGACGCAGAAACCATGATTTCACGTAGTCTTTCAACACGTCCTAAACGTGTTTCTAGATTAAATGGAACGTCCGCTTTGATGAATTGCTCAAGCGTATCGATCATGCGATACATCAGAGGCACAACGTTTTGTTTAGTGCTATCAATCGTTGCGATTTGACGATCAAACGATTCTATAGAAGCGTTTTGGCTATCTACCAAGCGCGACACGTGATCGTTATACACTTTCATAAGTTCAGTCTCATCAACGACGCTACGGTACTCAGCGATTAACTCCTGAGTTTGACCGTATACATTGTCAATTTTAGTTTGAGACTTAACCGCAGCCTTTTGAATTTCTTGACCTGCTTTTTGCACGTCATTCAAAGGATCTGCAATCACATTGCTGCTTGCAAATGCAAATGCGCCAACCAACGCAGTTGCTACAAGACTCTTTCTGATTTTAACAGACATAGTTCCCAACCAATTAAGTAATGTTACTTTTATAATTTAATTATCCTCCGAAGAGAACAACCCTGATATCTTTTAATAGATATCAACCTTCCAATAATGCTAAATGCAATTAGCGCTGTCAACTTGATGTTTACTAATCCCAGTAAATAAATCGCTAAGTTATACTTAAACAAAAGTACTAGCACACAACTGTTAACATTATTGCAACCAAGTTTGTTCTTAATATTTCAAGTAAAGCCTTTTAGGGGGTGTATTTATTCGCATTGCACTGACATAAAACAACATTATTGCAACATTTAGCTAAAGCTGAATTTTTACTTAAAAAAAACTAAAAAAAATATAAATAGATATAACAAAAGTTATTTTTTAAACGATTTCAGCACATTTTATCTCTCCAATAACACTTCATCTGAAAAAACAAACCATTTGTCGCACAAAAAAACAACACTGGATAATCTCTAATACCCCCCCCTCACTTTATGAACGCAATGTCTAAAGCCATTTATAAAACGTGTTTCCCATAAATAGTAATAATAATCTTAATAATAAGTTTCTTTCAGCAAGGCCTAATATAGCTAAATAGATATGAATAATTAGACGAGTTATATTTACCGCTTTAGGGTATTCATTAATACTATTTAACACTTGAATTTATTTAGTAACTAAGTTAATAAAAAAGCTGCCCTACTTTAATAATAATGAACTATAAATTAAGCCTAACGCTTCCATAATAGGCCATCAGAGGTCTATAGAGGTTCTCTTCCCCATTTATAAACTTCATCACACCGTCATGGCTTACATTAAAACCTACACAGATCGTTATTTAGTATCATATTTATTTAAATAAGTATCAGACCAGTTGGATAAATTGCAAGGTATGTTTTAAATGCGATATAAAGTGGTTTGATTGGTTGAATTTTGGGGTTTGTATTAAAATAGAAGATTTAAAAATATATAAAATTTGGATTTATGGATTTATGGATTTATGGATTTATGGATTTATGGATTTAAAAAGAAGGGGTTTATTAATTATGTATATAAAAAAGAATTATGGTGAAACAGAGACCTGCTTCACCAAGATGAACTAGAGTTCACATAATAAATTATGCTGCTTCTACGTTCTCAGCTTCAGGGCCTTTTTGACCTTGTTTGATGCTGAATGTCACTGCTTGACCTTCGCTAAGAGTGCGAAAACCAGAACCAGTGATTGCGCTGAAATGTACAAACACGTCAGGACCATTTTCTTGTTCAATGAAACCAAAGCCTTTAGCTTCGTTGAAAAACTTTACTTTACCAGTAACCGACATACTAAATTTTCCTGTAAGTCAATAATTAAAATTCAGCCATATTATTATGGCAATATCCTCCCTGAGTCAATGCTCAAAAATATGGAGGTACAGTACAGGAACAAGTAATAACCTAACCGGTAACCTTAAACGCAGCACAATATCCGTAAATTCAATACATAAAACTCAAAGCAAGGTAAGATTAACACATTATATTTTTTTTCGCTCTATTAATTAGGAATTATTTATTAAAAATATGATTTTGTTTTTAAATCCCTTTAACTGACTAATTTACAAGCAAAAATTATAAAGTGTTATTGTAATATATATTGCTATAAACGCGTATAAAAGCCCTCTACAACAGCAATACTGTCAAATAACACTTCAATAACATCAAAAATACAAACAAAAAAAACGCTTTAAAAATTAAGCGGCATTGGTTTAAATATAGAGTATTAACTATTTAACAGACCAATCAATAGTATCTTCTGCTTTTATAGGCACAACTTCAGAGTCGCCTAGGGTATAACTTGCAGGTACGTCCCATGATTTCCTTTGTAATGTTATTGTATCGGCATTACGCGGCAATTCATAAAAGTCAGGACCAAAGTGGCTTGCAAATCCTTCAAGCATGTCCAAAGCCGCTGCGTCTTCGAATGCTTCAGCGTATAACTCAATAGCGGCATGAGCCGTATATGCACCAGCACAACCGCAAGCAGCTTCTTTTTTATCTTTATAATGTGGTGCAGAATCAGTTCCCAGAAAAAACTTTTTATTTCCACTTATGGCTGCGGCCATTAGTGCTTGCTGGTGAATGTTACGCTTTAGGATTGGCAAACAATAATAATGTGGGCGAATTCCACCCGCTAACATATGATTACGATTATAAAGTAAATGATGGGCCGTAATTGTTGCTGCTACATTACTTGGTGCATTAACTACAAACTCTACGGCATCTTTAGTTGTAATATGCTCTAGTACAATTTTAAGTTCAGGAAAGTCATTTACCACATCCCCTAAAATTGTATCCAAAAATACTTTTTCACGGTCAAAAATATCAATTGATGAATCTGTCACTTCTCCGTGTACTAACAGCAACATACCTACTTCTTGCATTGCTTTTAAAACCGAGTAAATATTTTTTACTGATGTAACACCAGAATCAGAATTAGTTGTAGCGCCTGCTGGATATAGCTTTGCAGCTACTATCTTACCTGTTGCTTTTGCTTTTATTATTTCATCCGGTGTTGTTTTATCTGTAAGATAAAGCACCATCAAGGGCTCAAAAGTACTTTGAGGGCCTGCAGCCATAATGCGTTCTCGATAAGAAAGAGCGGTATCAGTACATGTTGCCGGTGGAACAAGGTTAGGCATAATAATAGCGCGGCCCATGTATCTGCTAATATCGCGTACAGTATCTTTTAACTGGTCGCCATCACGTAAATGTACGTGCCAATCATCAGGGCGAGTTATCGTTAATGTTGTTACTGAGTTTGTAGTTATACTAGTCATTACTTTAGTTCCACGGCTGAATTTATTCGATCATAGGCATATGCTGTTTTCGAGTAAAGATTTTATTAAAAATAATCAATAATATTTACACAAAACAAGATGTAACTTAAGGCCTGATGATCTTTCAAAATTAAAATTTATTCTATCAAGGGGTGATTCACTCGCGGCGCGAAGTTTGTAACCTAGTGAGATCGATAACTGCTCCAGCGTTATTCTAATGGCTTACATCCATATCATAGGTAGATACTTAAGAAAAATATTAAGTACCTACCTATGACAGCACAGTAATAATATTTTACGAATTGCCATCATTAAAGCTTTCATTACTATCAGGTTATTACAGCTGCAAAATACGGTACAAAAAGTGAGATTTACAAGTGGTGTTAATGAGATAACGCGGGAATTACCATGGGCAAAAGTTCAAAGGACGTATTACCGGATAAAGCACCGTCTCTTCGTTGGCTATATTATAGTTTAGCGAAATTGGGAGGTTAGTATGACAATAAAAGAAATTGTCACGTTGGTATGAAAGTACTCTAGAAAAGGTAGTTGGAATTATCAGAAATGGTCTGTCTGTTGAATTGTTAATATCGATTCAACAGACCTACTTCCATATTAGACAGCAAAGAGTAAGGCGCCCCTAAAACGAACTAAGAGCAGCGCTTGTTTATGGAGAACAACATATACTCTGCTTTCTCTAAAAACCAAACAGGCTGCTGTAAATTCAACCTCGAAAGATAAACAGACCTTAGTATGGGGCTTAAATTAAAGTAAATAATTCATAGTAGAGCGGTGATTTTCGTAAACCACTTCTCGACTTTTATAAGTAATACCTTTGTTAGTTACACATGCAAAATAAAAGCTATCCAATAAGTAGATATGATCAACCTCTATAATTCAAAAAGCTCATATTTTACATAAACTGAAAACATTCATCGTTTTATTTTGTAGAACCATTCAGATTGAGTTAACTTAGCATCTGAGCTAACAAATAATAAGAAAAATAATAATCGCCTATGTCGAAAAGAATCGATATCAATCAAGCGCTAGAAATAAAAACTGAACAACTCGGTATTATTAATCAGTTTTCGTCAAGCCTATTACAGCTTGACACTCTTGCAGAACTATTTGAATACGTCACTACACAGGTCGTAAATAGACTGGGTTTTGTTGACTGTGTCATTTACCTTGCCGACGATTCAGCTTCTATATTAAATCAAGTAGCATCAATGGGTATTGCCCATGAGCGTTATAAATATAGAGCACAGAGAAAAACAATAAGGTTTAGTGAAGGAATTACTGGGGCTGTTGCAACAACCGGAAAAGCGGTAATTATTGACGATGTAACAAAAGATAGTCGCTATATTCCTGATGAGCGCCCTGCTCAATCAGAACTCTGTGTCCCACTTATATATAAAAAACAAGTTTTAGGTGTTATTGATTGTGAGCACCCAATTAAGGGTTACTTTACTAACGCGCACCTTGAGATATTGACAACAGTTGCTCACTTACTCAGTGCCAAAATTAACCAGGTAAATACGGTAAATAACTTACAAAAAACAGTCGAGCAACTTAACAACGCACAAAAATTAGAAAATAGCTTATTACAAATAGCTAACCTAACCTACAAAGCTGACGACTTAGATACCTTTTTTAAAGCCTTGCATTCAATTATCAATAACTTACTTCGTGCCGATAACTTTTTTATCGCTCTATATGACAAAAAAGTGGATATACTCGACCTTGTTTATATAGTAGAAGAAGGCATGAACACCAAAACACATCAAAAAATATCTAAAGAACAGCTAAAAGATACCGCCTCATATTACCTACTGCAAACAGAGCAAGCCTTATTACTCAACAAAGGTGCCTTTCAAAGTCATATTGATAACGGTGATTTTAAGATGGTAGGGAGGCAATCAGAGTCGTGGTTAGGAGTTCCGTTTAAAACAAGTGATCGTATAAGCGGTGTTATTGTTGTACAAAGCTACGATAAAACACTGCAATACAACGAACACGACAGCGCTCTTCTAACTTACGTAAGTCGCCAAATAAGTATGGCAATTGATAGGCAACTAGCCCGACAAGAGCTCGAGCATAAAGCATTGCATGACGAGCTTACCGGCCTTGCTAACCGCTCATTACTCATTGAGAGAATAAAGCATGCTATTTTACGTTTAACGCGTGCTAAAAAAAGTACGTGCCATGCCCTGCTGTATCTAGATTTTGATCGTTTTAAAAGTATAAATGATTCGCTAGGGCATGAAGTCGGAGACCATTTTCTTATAAAAATATGCGACTTAATTAAAAGTACAGTACGAAGCACGGATACATTTGCTCGTTTAGGCGGTGATGAATTTGCTATATTTATGGAAAATACCACACATAAAAACCAAGTTAATGAAGCTTTAAACAGGATTAAAAATGCATTAGCAAAACCTCTTAATGTAGATAGCCACCTACTTCAAGCTTCTACTAGTATTGGCATCGCCTATACCAACAACGTAAATGATAAAGCTTATATACTGTTACAACAAGCCGATGCAGCTATGTATGAAGCTAAATCTACCGGACGTGGTCAGGTTAAGTTTTTTAATAATGCTATGCGTAAGAAACTTAAAACTCATGCCGATATTGAAAACGACTTGCAACATGGTATTGAGCACAACGAATTTGAACTCTATTTCCAACCAATTTTCACAATCACTACAAGTGAAGTTATTGGGTTTGAAGCGCTTGTGCGATGGCATCACCCCAAAAAGGGTTTTGTATCACCAAATGATTTTATATCGATAGCTGAAACTACAGGGCAAATTATAAATCTCGATTTACATTTGCTTGATTTAGCCGCTCAGCAGATTTCAAATTGGCACCAACAAGGCCATCGCTTTTTGAAAGTAACGGTTAATGTGTCGTCACGACATTTTGCAAGCCTTGATTTTGTAGCGCAAATACATTTTATTTATAATAAGTACCAATTACCCCTGGGTTCTTTATGTTTAGAAATTACCGAATCAGGCTTAATAGAAAATCTAGAACTCGCCACTCAAATAATAGAAGGTCTTTCACCTTTAAAAGTAAAATTGTGCCTTGACGATTTTGGAACGGGTTATTCAGCACTGGGCTACTTGCACCAACTGCCTATCCATATTTTAAAAATAGATAAAAGTTTTATAGACCACCTACAAGATTCCACCAACCCACTTGTTGAAGCCATTTTATCACTTGCGCAATCATTAAAACTTGAGGTTGTTGCTGAAGGGATAGAAACACTTGAACAATTAGCCATTTTACAATCCACCGCGTGCGACTATGGCCAAGGTTTTTTAAAGTCAAAACCGGTCACAGCCAAAGAAGCCATATTACTTATTAATAAGCCCTTATAAAAAAGCCAGCGAGTTGGTAGCTGGCTTAGGTATTACGTATATACTCATCCATTGACCTAAACTATAGATAAAAGGCAAAACGACTCTATTTTTTAAACCACAATCTAAAGTAACCATTCAACAATCCCCCACCTCACACAGTTATTTACATAGTCAAAATTCACACTGAGGTGAAGCACACCGCAATCGCTATACTTAAAATACAACATGAAGCAAACTCATCTAAAACTCATCAAACCAGTTTTTGAATGACTTTTATCGTTACTAATTCTAATATTTTCGCGATTCATAGCAATAAACCACAATAAATCACAAACTTTTAGCCATCTAGACGTTGAAACGTTTTTTATATTGGCGTAGTATGTAATTAATCTGAGCTAAACTCACTTTTTCCATGAGAATTTTTAAAGATGATTGGTATTAAACATTTAAAAACCATAGCAACCCTAAAAGAAACAGGGTCTTTGGTTAATACGGCACGAGAATTATTTTTAACACAGTCTGCTTTATCTCATCAAATCAAAGATTTAGAGAATAAATTGGATTGCCAATTATTCGAACGTAAAACTCAACCAGTCCGCTTTACCCCTCAGGGAATGCTATTACTTGAATTAGCTCACGAAATATTGCCAAAAATGGAAGCGACAAAATGCCGTTTGAAAGAAAGCTTAAATCAGCCTATTTCTCAATTGCGTTTAAGTGTGGAATGCCATGCATGTTTTCATTGGTTATTGCCTACTATTAAAGAATTTAATAACTTTTGGCCTGATATAAAAATTGACTACGAGCGCGGCTTTAGTTACGACGCTATTCCTGACCTACTAAGCGATGAGCTCGATTTAGTTTTAACATCTGACATACGTGAGCCCGACACATTAGAATACGCGCACTTATTTGATTTTAAATTGAAGCTTATTGTGTCGCCAGATCACGAACTCGCTAAAAAAGCGTATGTAACAGCGCTTGATTTAAAAAACGAAACTATTATTTCATATCCTATCCCGCGCGAACGCCAAGATATTTTTAAATACTTTATTCAAAATGCACGTTTTGATGGCACCTTAAAAACGGTTGACCAAGGATTACTTATTTTTCAACTCGTAAGTGCTGGCATGGGCGTTGCCGCTTTACCTGACTGGCTAGTTACACCTTATGAAAGCCAAGGACTAATAAAATCAATTCCTTTGGGCGCTCTTGGCCTTACTCGTCCTATGTATTTAGCGATGAAAAAAGACATGAAAGATAATCCTGTTTATCGTCACTTTTTAAATACGTGTAAGCTAAATAACGGTCGATAATCATCAATATAATGAGTAATATCGCTGTAATTAATCCTACAGCGTTTAACTCTTATGTTTGTTATTAAAAAAATGATTGGTGGCTTACTTATGCCACTGCCTCTATTTGGTTTATTTGCGTGCCTGATGCTCCTACTCGCATTTAAAGGCCGCAAATCAGCTCTCTTCTTATCGACTTTAAGCTTAATTGTATTACTTGCATTGAGCACGCCCTTTGTCGCCAATTTGATTATCCAAAATAATGAACCTGCGTCGCTTGCATTTAATACCCTAAAGCATCCAAAAATAGACAAAATAGTTGTACTAGGTTGCGATATAAACCCAAACCCAGCACTCAGTGCTAATAATCAATTAGGTAATTGTGCACTAACGCGCTTAGTAGAAGGTGTAAAACTAGCAAAGCACTACCCTAATGCAGAGCTTATAGTTTCAGGCGGGGGTTATCAAAATATCACTAATAGCGGGCTTATGTATCAAACGGCAATTAGTTTAGGCGTCAATAAGAGTCGTATATTTCAAAACCCAAAAGCAATGGATACAGGTGAAGAAGCTAAGTTACTGGCATCAAAATTAGTCGACTTCAAGGTTGTACTAGTAACATCAGTACTGCACATGCCACGCGCAAAAGACTTATTTAATGCTCAAGGTATTGAAGTCATAACCGCAGCCACTGATTATCATAATTTTGCTGCACTGCCGAGGAGCAAACAGTTTATTCCCAGTGCTCATGCTTTACTTGTGGTTACGCAATATAGCCACGAAGTAGTAGGAAACACATGGATAAGTTTGCGCCGCTGGATAGATCCAGAGGCACTGTAACTTATATAGTCCTAACCTGAACTCTGGACAATAAAATCTATTTCAACCAAAGTTCAGGTTAGCTAATAACCTAGTTAAATTAACTAATAAATAGCCTAATTAAACTGGGTTATCTATATCTATAAATGTCACATCAAAACCATGCTCTTGAGCAAGTAACTCACCCAAAGCTTTTACACCATAGCGCTCTGTTGCATGATGCCCTGCGGCAAAAAAATCAATATTTTGCTCACGAGAACTATGAATCGTTTGCTCCGATGCTTCACCTGTTAAATAAGCATCAATGCCTTGCTCTGCAGCTAAATCAATATACCCTTGCCCACCACCAGTACACAGTGCAATGGTTTCAATTTTTGTTGAACGTACCAAACTCGTAAGCGGCTCACGATCAAGTACTTTTGCTATTTTACTTGCAAAATCTTCACCACTTAATGGCGTTTTTAAACGCCCTTTCATTGCTACGCTATTTGAAGTTGGCTCAAGCCCTGCTTCAATTTCAATATCTAATAACTTTGCAAGTTGCGCGTTATTACCAACTGCGGGGTGAATATCGAGTGGTAAATGATAGCCAAACAAATTAATATCGTGTGCTAATAACGCAGCTATTCGGCGCTTTTTCATACCTGTAATGGGTTGAGATTCCCCTTTCCAAAAAAATCCATGGTGAACTAAAATAGCATCTGCTTGTTGCTCAATGGCAGCATCTATTAATGCTTGACTTGCGGTTACGCCCGTCACAATTTTTTTAATTTCGTTTTTACCTTCAACTTGTAAGCCATTTGGGCAAAAATCTTTAATTAGATGAGGCTTTAAAATGTCATTTAGGAGTTGGTTAAATTCTCTACGTTGCATATAACTTACCTTACTTAGCACTGAATTTTGTGCAAATTTTGGCGTTTATAAGCTTAAAATGAAAGGAAAATCGCAAAAAATTGAAAAACTGTTTTAAAATAGGTATAAATACCTCTTCTTTATCTGTGTTCACAACGTATAGGGTCTCTGATGAGCAAACTAGACAAAACAGAAGTGTTATCTGCCTTTGAAGCAGCGTACGAAACTGCCAATGGTAAAAAACCTGAAATCACAACTAAACCTGGTTGGTACAGCATTGATGGCGGTAAAAATTTACGCCTAGCTGACGTAGCAGAGCTTACTAAAAAGTTAAACTCTGGTAAAACAACTAAAACGAAAAAACCAAAAGCAGCTGCGCCTGTTAAAGCACAGAAAAAAGCGCCATTCACTGTTGTTACCGAAAACGAAGAAGGTTACACAGCGGAAGAACTTTGGATTGTAATTTTAGCGCGTAAAGATCATGACTGTCGCTTACCGCGCGGTGTTGTTTAATCAACATTTATGATTTTTAAAAGAAACCGCGTTAAGCGGTTTTTTTATGTGCGTTATTTGCTAAAAAAATATCTAAAAATTATATTAATTATCGTCTTCCAACCTTAATTGCACCATTTAATCAAAAAAATAGAGCCTTATAAGTTGAGTAAGACTAAAAAAAGCGGCTATGTAGCCGCTTTCAAAAGATCAAAATAAATTATAACTTTTCGAAGTAAAGTGGTTCGCGCTCTTTTTTACCCACTTCACTCATTGTCTCTGCATTGAATAATCGACCATTGATCATGGTGTAATCTACTTTATCCGAATCTCGAATATTTTTAAGCGGATCGCCATCTATAACAATTAAATCTGCCAGTTTGCCCACTTCAAGTGAGCCTACGTTTTTATCAAGTCCTAAATACTTAGCTGGATCGATTGTTGATGCACGTATAGCTTCAAGTGATGTCATTCCGCCTTGTGCAAACATCCACATCTCCCAGTGTGCACCTAAGCCTTCACGCTGGCCGTGAGCACCTAAGTTAACCAATACTCCTAGGTCTTGTAGCTCAGCAGCAACGCGTGCGTTATTAAAGTGATTATAGTGATGATCGGGCGCTTTAATGCGGCGCATAGAGCGTGGTAATAATTGGTTTTTAGGCACAAATTTACTTAAACGCGGATGATTCCACACATCAGTTTTATCGTACCAGTAGTTCTCACCCCAAATGCCACCATAAGCCACTACAAGAGTTGGTGTATACCCGACATCACTTTGCGACCATAACTGCTTTATATCGTCGTATATGTGCTCTACAGGGATTGAATGCTCAATACCTGTGTGTCCATCTACAATCATACTTAAGTTATGTTGTAATAATGAGCCGCCTTCAGGGACAACCATCATTTCAAGTTCACGACCTGCTTCAATAACTTGTTGGCGCTGCTCTCGGCGTGGCTGGTTATACGATTTAACACTAAATGCACCTACTTTTTTAAGGCGCTCTAAATGAAATTTAGCATCGTCTAACGAGTCAATATGCGAAGTATAACCTGGCATATTTGCGCCATATAAAATAGTACCGGTTGAGAAAATACGCGGGCCAACAATCATGCCTGCCTTTTGCATTTCGCTTGCGGTAAATATTTCAGAGGTATCGTTTGATGGATCGTGAATTGTAGTTACACCCAGCGCTAAACCTGCAAAGTTTTTCCAGTTTTGCTCAGGTATAATTTCGTCACTTGCTTGCGAGCCATGTGCATGAGCATCAACAATACCAGGCATAATAGTTTTACCTGTTACATCAATAACCTCAGCACCTTTAGGAATGCTTATATCGCTGGCTGTACCAATTGCTTTAATATGCTTACCATCAGTGATAATTACACCATTTTCAATAACCTTTTCGCCGTCCATAGTTATAATTTTTGCACCAGTGAGCGCAATCATACCTTTAGGCTCTGCCATTTTTTTACTGAAACCGATATTATCGCCACTTTTCACTTTAAAGTCGGTATCTTCGGCTTTGTTAATAGCAAACATCCCCTCAAGGCTTGCATGATAAAGCTCAGGCCCTAATGTCCAATAAAGCGTGTTGCTCTTAGCGCTCCAACTAATGTTTTCACCAGCACGTACCGATAACTGCTCTATTGGGAATTGACTATCTTTAGGCCCAATATTAATTGTTTTACCACTTTGAACAAACGGTGTTACAAATACTTTAAATCGCTCAGCAAAAGCGAGATATTGCCCATCTGGTGATACTCTAAATTCAGTCGCATGCTCTGACTCGTACAGTTTGCGAACTTTTTTACTTTCGAGCTCAACTACACTTAGCGTTGGTTTTGGCCAAGGACTCATTATAAAAACGCGATCGTTTGCATCTCCAAATTGTGGTTGATAACCACTTTTTGAAATAAGCTCACTTTTACCGCCTTTTGCGCTTACGCTATAAACCCCCTGATTAAGTGACCATTTAGGGTTTAAAATACTGCCGCCCGTGGCTTTTCGATAAACAACCGTTTTCCCATCTGGACTAAACGTAGGCTCTACGTACTTGCCAGGCTCTTTAGTTATTGTATCGCCACGACCACTGCGCGCAGACACAACCCTTACAGACCCTTGTTTGTTGTCATCCCATGTGGTGTAAACTATTTTTTTACCATCGCGAGAGTACTGTGGAAATAATTCGTAATGATCAGTTTGCTTTGTTAAACGCTTAATTTTACCCGACTCTAAATCGCGTTTATAAATATGCCCAAGCGCTTCAAAAATTGCCGTTTCGCCATCGGGGCTTACTTGCACATTACGCAGCATTTTTACATCAAACTCATCAGTATCTAAGTTTTGTGTAAAGCGCACTGCTTTTTGAATTTTTTTAGTAGTTTGCACTTTAAAAGGAATGGTTTTAACGGATTTGTCTGCAACATCTAGCTTGTGAATTGTACCACCAGCCCAAAATACTAACTCTTCGTTATCGGGTGTCCATGCAATAGTTGGGTATACACCATGAATAGCCCATGTTTCTTGCATATCTCGCTCAAGCTTATCGTAAAGCTTAGTGTGCTCACCGCTGGTTAAGTCATATAAATACAAGCTAGTTTGAAAGTCATCACGCTTTATATAAGCAAGTTTTTTACCATCTGGTGATGGTGTAGGCCTAATAGCACCGCCCATCGTATCGATTATGGTTTCAATTTCACCCGTTTCACGGTCGTAGCGCTTAATTTTATAAATGCCCGCTACAGAATCCTTTGAATAATGAAAGGTTTTACCGGGTGTTGCATCATGCGAAAAGTATACATAACGACCATCAGGTGAAAACATTGGCTCACCTAAATCTTTTTGATCGTTCTCGCGTTTTGTAAGCTGTACGCCCTTACCACCCGCTTTGTGATACAACCACACTTCACCTGCTCCCAATGAGCGGCTAGCTGTAAAGTGTTTACGCGCAACTAAGTAGTCGCCATCAGGACTCCATGCAGGACTATTTAGTAATCTAAAGGTTTCATCGGTAACAGCGTGTTGATTTTCACCATTTAAGTCCATTATCCAAATGTTATCGCCACCACCTTGATCGGAGGTAAACGCAATACTTTTGCCGTTAGGACTAAAGCGTGGTTGCATTTGCCATGCAATATCAGAGGTGAGCTTTGTAGCTGTACCACCACTCATTGGCATAGTGTAAATATCGCCAAGTAAGTCAAACACCACAGTTTTACCATCAGGGCTAATATCTATATTCATCCATGTGCCCTGATCAACGCTAATTGCAGCGTCAACAAATTGCCCCTTAGGTGAATCTACTTGCCATTTTTGTTCGTCTTTTTCAGCGGCATTTACCTGCCCTATCGCTAATGACACCGACAGCGCCAATACTGTATGAAGCATTTTTTTCATGCGTTTCTCGCTTGTTATTGTTGCAGTAAAAACTATTTCACATGATTGCAACAAAAACAAACGCAACTTGCCAGCGTTATATGATAAAGCGCGGTTTATGTAGGTTTAATGCCAAACAATAGGGTCAAATTGATAGTAATTAACTAGCATACTGTAAATTTCAGGATCGTATCGGCGAAGCTCTGCGGGCTTTTCGAGGAAGGTTTCGGTGAGTACAGCAAAAAACTCAGCTTCGTTAGTCGCACCATAGCTGTGAATAACATGCGGCATGCTATAGGCAACATGGCTTTTTAACTGGGTGAAAGCACGGCTAAATACTCTGCCCCACTCTTTGTAATCTGCTGAGCTTTTTAAAATGGGTGTGCCCGTTGTTTTACCTGTTTCTTGATCGAGTTGATGCGCAAACTCATGAAATACCAAGTTATGTCCATCGCTTGGTAAACGATTACCCTCAAGTACATCATGCCAGCTTAAAACGAGCGTGCCGCCAGGCCATGACTCGCCTAGTCTTACCGTATTATGGTAACTCACAAGTCCTGCACTATCGCGAGTTGATTGCGGAGCATAATAAGCACTTGGATATAATAAAATTTCTTTTACATTTCTATATAACGGCCACGGTTTATTAAGTACTAATACACACGCATCGGCGGCAACAATTAACTTCATTGCAGACGTTAGCCTTAAGCCATCACAACCGACAAAGCGTTTTTCGTTTAAAAACCACGTAATATGTCGCTCTAATTTTTCTCTGTCGGCGTCGGTCATTTTTTTATAGATGGGCATGCAACGCAGTAAAATATCTTTTTGCTGCGAATTTAAAGCAAAGTCTTTATATTTACTGCGCCATAATCGGTTTTGAATTGATGGCCAACGCCAGAAAATCACCACAAAAAGAATTAAAACAACAATTAACAGTCCATTTATCATGGGGATTTCCTGAGCTAAAGTATGGTATATAAATATGTCCAGCACACGTGTTTTTCAAGCATATAAGGTTATGTATTTGAATATAAAGTAATTCACATCGCATTGCTTATAGATTACTTATAAATTGTTTACTGCTTTGCACTGCCGTTACTGATGTGTTTAAAGTTAATTTTTGCAAAAGGTGTCAAATGTACCCTGCAATGTGTTTATAAATTTCGCTACGTGCAAACCATCCATTAATGAATGGTGTACATCGACAGCTAAAGGCATTGTGCCTGTGTGTTTATCAAACTGACCAAATACAAATTTAGGAATGCCTAAACTCTGCCCTTCACTAAATGCATGCGAAAACGCACTAAAATTCAGCCACGGCAAAACAGATATATGAATTAAATCTGCCTGCCCTTCTGTTTGAGCAAATGCATCAGAAAATAACGGCTGTAATTTCGCTTTTTTGCTTACGTCACTTGCATGATTTACAAACTCTTTAAACTCGCCTGTGCTGTTAAAATAACTAAAAACAAACGTATCGTTTTCAGACAACTCAACCACACTTGCGCGAACACTATTAAGTAACCATGGTTGATTATCTATTATACGTAGCATTATTGAATCGTACTCATGGCACGCTTTTAAGGTGCAATATACATACGCTTGAAAAAAAGAAAATTGATTGGTTTTGCAATAGTCGTAAAGTGCTTGAGCATCTAAACGCACACACACATTAAAATAAGGCTGAGAAAAGTGTTTAAATAATTCAAAGTGTTGCTTTCTAGGCCAATTATCTAAATCGATAGGCTGCATGAGAGAAGTTGAGGGAGTCATAATTTGCCGCACAAAATTAAAAACAAAGTGTACCGCTGTTCAGTAATAATTGCATTAGGGTCTGTTAATCTTTCAAGGATAAATCCGCAAAGATCAACACCCCTTAACTTACAGATAAACAAAAGGTGTGCAATTGCACACCTTTATTGCATTTTAGCTTAAATTTATAGACCGTTTTTAATGATCTCTTGCGCTAATTCGTCAGCAATTAAATGCGTTGATTTTTGCTCTTTTTCGCTACGGGCAAAGATTTCCGTTAACGTATTAAAAATACCTTCAACATGTTTATTAGACGCTGCTGCACTGTAACCTTCTGGCGCTGTTTCGTAATAAACATTAATAATACCACCAGCGTTAATTACGTAATCAGGGGCATATAAAATGCCTTTTTCACGAATAACTTCACCGTGGCGAGACTCTGCCAGCTGATTATTAGCACAGCCTGCAATAATAGTCGCTTTTAAACGCGGTATCGTTAAATCGTTAATAGTTGCACCTAATGCACACGGTGCATAAACATCAACATCTAAGTCGTAAATTTCATCAATGCCAACCGCAGTCGCGCCAAAATCATTAACTACGCGATCAATTGCAACTTGGTTAATATCTGTTACAAACAACTCAGCGCCCGCATCAGCTAAATGCTTACATAAACCATAAGCAACAGCACCTAAACCTTGAACAGCCACTTTCACACCTGCAAAATTTTGATGACCACGTTGATGCTGTAGCGCTGCTTTAATTCCTAAAAACGTACCGTATGCTGTAAATGGCGATGGGTTACCACTTTTACCTTCAAGGCCCAGTACGTAATTAGTTTCTTTATTCATAATAGCTACATCAGCACATGTGATGTTTACATCTTCTGCTGAGTAATAACTGCCATTTAATCGCTCTAATTGGCGACCAAATGCACGGAATAATTGCTCAGATTTAATTTCTTTCGCGTTACCTATAATTACAGATTTACCGCCACCAAATGGTAAGCGCGCAACTGCATTTTTATAAGTCATGCCTTTTGATAAACGTAGCACGTCGTAAACAGCATCTTCGTCGTTCGCATAATCCCACATTCTACATCCACCAACAGCAGGACCTAGGTTGGTATTATGTACAGCAATAATTGCTTTTAAACCCGATTCTTCATCAGAACAAAAAACCACTTGTTCATGGTTATCAAATTCAACTCGATTAAACACAGCCACTTAAAATACTCCGAAATAGTTAACCCGTGAGAGGGTATGCGCGCTGGAAATAGTCGAGACTTTATCACTTCATATTCGAGTTCGCTATACTCGCAGAAGATAAAACCAATGAAAACATCAAGCTTAAATTAAATAACCGGATTAAAACTATTGTATAGATAAAAAATTCACAAAATCGTCATTTGTAAGTTTTAAAAACTATAAATAGAACAACCACATCAATTTACGTTTACGTGAACGTAACACAACTATTGCGTGTAAAGTTTAATATACAAGTGCTGCTTGCCCGCCACGTACTGCTGCCTATAGGTTTCCAGTAAAAAGTGAGCTTTTTCGCAAACTGGTCAGAGCTGTAAACTTGGTAATGACTCTATTTAAAAAAACAAAAAAGCGAGCACTAGGCTTAATGCAGATCGTTTAAGCTAATTGAACGATCTTTCAAAGGGCTCATAATAGGCTACAACAGAAGTTGTGGCCTATTTTTATGTCT
>NZ_WTLA01000012.1:482-123240 GCF_011378845.1 Pseudoalteromonas sp. Z9A4 | reverse complement strand
TTCAGACATAAAAATAGGCCACAACTTCTGTTGTAGCCTATTATGAGCCCTTTGAAAGATCGTTCAATTAGCTTAAACGATCTGCATTACCTAATCGGTGGCTTTTGTGTGTTTGGTTACTTTAAGCTGTGCTTATTAAAACTTCATTTCTATTTTACCGTACACGTAGCGTCCGTTAAATCCATACGGCGAGAAGCTAGAGTAAGCAAATAAACGTGAGAAGGTGGTTACATCGTCAACATTTTCACGTGTTGCGTCTGGGTAAACATCAAAAATGTTATTAGCCCCTAAGCTCAGCGATACGCTTTCACTTAGCGAGTAGGCGACATCTAAGTCGGTTATCCATTTAGGCTTTAGCACTTCGTTACGTTCTGGGATATCTGAAGGGTCTTGAGTTTCGCCGTAACGTGTTGTTCTAAGCGTGGTACGTATGTCGTCGTTAGTCCATGTTGCGCTTAAGTTGTACTTATTACGCGGTGTGCTTACTTCAAAACGACGCAGCTCAGTGCCTGAGAACAAGTTGTCTTGATCAAACCCTGCACCTTGCAGCTCTGCTGGTGGGTCGATAATATTTGTTACTTCATTTTTACCGTAGTTGTAACCTAGGTTAAAGGCTAAATCGCCATAACCATCAGTTGCTACATTATATGAGGCAACCACATCAACACCACGGGTTTTGCTGTCAATTGCATTTAAGAAGAAGCGACCTTGGTTAGCGCCTGTGCTTTGAAGTAAATCGGCAATAGCATCGCCCGATAAGTTGTTTGATAGCACAATGCGGTCATCAATTAATATTTGGTAGTAATCAACCGATAAGCTGAAATTAAAGTCGGTAGACCATGTAAAACCAACGCCGTAGTTTGTTGCTTCTTCAGCATCAAGACCTGGTGAGCCCAGTGCTTTTGCTACATCGCTGCTTGGTGCAAAGGTACCAGTTTCGGTTGGTTCGCCATCAACAAATACAGTGGCTACTGAGGTAAAGTATTGCTGCTGCAAAGAAGGTGCTCTAAAACCAGTAGATACAGAGGCGCGTAGTGCTAAGTCTTCAGTTAATGAATAACGAGTTGCAATTTTACCGTTAAGTGTATCGCCAAAGTCTGAGTAATCTTCATAACGGGCGGCAACCGCTAAATTCCAATCGTCGGTTAGGTAGGTTTCAAGGTCTATATATAAGCTCACGTTGTGGCGGCTGTTATCGCCCTCTGATTCGGGTGTAAACCCCGGGAATACTTGTGCCCCCGCTGCGCCAAACGGGCCATCAACTGGGTCGGTTACTGCGCCTCCTGGGCCAAATGTGCCTTGTGCATATGATGCTTCTTCGCCTGCATCTATTTGGTATCCTTCGCGGCGATACTCAGCACCTACAGCTACGTTTACAGAGCTTTCTAAAAAGCTGACGTCTACCTCGCGGCTAAAATCAACGTTTAAAGTAAGTTGATCGTAGGTAAGTGTTCCTGCATCAAAGCTTGTTTGGCTAGTAGGGCCATATGAGGTATTTAAGCTATTTATAACACCAAACTCAAATGCATCTTGACCATATACGGCCGATACATCGTAATTCCATTCACTTACAAAACCTTTAGCGCCAAGTGCCAGTGAAAAGTCATCTATATCTGAGGTAATAACAGGTAAAAAGCCATCAGGGTATACTTCTTCTATATTACGGCTATCGCTTGCACGGCGATAAAACCCGCCGCCTTCGCCTTCACGTTTGCTGTAAGAGCCAAACGAATATAAGTCGACTTCGTTTGTTAACTGGTAACCTGCGTTATAAAACATTGAAAAATCTTCAACATCGCCATTACCAAAGTTATGGTTATATCGATTTACGGTAAGTTCACGTGGGTCAAGCGCGCCATCTACTGATCCGTCATCTATGCGTGCGTAGTTTTCACGGTTATCGTAGTCTGAGCGGTTAGTTGAATGGCGGTCGCGGTATTCTGTTGAGATGTTTAAAAAGCCATTATCGCCAAGCTCAAAACCCATATTACCTTGCAGCGTTAATGTTTGACCATCGGTTAAAGAGCGATCGCCCCCTTCGGTAAATGCTAAATTACCATCACTGCCTTCAGAAACTGATTCAAGCTGTGGTACACCGTCCATTTCGGTTACGTTAGCACCATATATAGCCGCAACTGAACCACCGCTGCTGGCACTTTTAAGTACAATATTAATAACACCAGCTATAGCGTCAGAGCCATATTGCGCTGCTGCACCATCGCGTAATACTTCAATACGGGCAATAGCATTTGCAGGTATCGCATTTAAGTCAACCGATGATGAACCACGACCCGTTGAGCCATTTAAGTTAAGTAATGCGTTGCTGTGGCGGCGCTTACCATTAACAAGCACTAAGGTGTGATCGGGTGCTAAGCCACGAAGCTGAGCGGGGCGTACATGGTCGCTGCCATCAGTAAGTGATGCTTGTGGGAAGTTAAAGCTGGGTAATAAACTGCTAAGTAGGGCATTCGTTTCAGTAAAGCCTGAGTTTTTAAGTGCATCTGCACCAATTATATCGATGGGTACTGCGCTGTCTTCTACTGTACGGCCTAATCGGCGAGAGCCAATTACGCTTATTTGTTCGATGTTTTCTTCTGCTTTAGTGTCTTGCTCTGCAGCATTTACGCAGAGCGAACCAAGTAGTGCAGCAGACGCGCTCATTGCGAGTAATATTTGTGGTACCGATTGCTGTAATTTAAATAACGGTTTTCTATTCATGCTGTATTTCCCCATACCCATTGAATTATTTTAGTTTTGTACAAAAAGATTAAACCTCTTTGTTACCTTGAACATATACTTAATTAACAAAGTCAGTCAATTGAATAACATTCAATTAATTTAAGGGTTTTTATAATTACATTTGGTTGTTTTTTATAATGATCATTGTTTTGGTTATATAGCGAAGGTAATTGCTAAGTAATTGATGGATAATGAATTATATTTAAAAGTTAAATTTAACGTTTAATTAACTGGTAAGATGAGATTGATGGGTTAAATTAATTATGGGTAGGGAACCATTTTTATTGGGCTGGCAATAAATAGCAGTTAAGTTATAAATATTTTTAAAAATGTAAAATACAAATAAACCTATTAAATGTTAACTAAATTAACATTTAATGGGTGTATTATAAATTATGTACTACTTATTAGAACCTATACTTTAAAGCATGAAGCAATTTTGTTTTTATAAGTAATTGGTATAAAAAAGAATGCTAAAAATAGTGTTAAAATTTAATTTTTCCAACAAGCATATCTTTAAACATTACCCAATCTCCCCACAAACTGTAAAAAGGGTGTTTAAAAGTAGCTGGGCGGTTTTTTTCAAAAAAGAAATGCCCAACCCACGCAAACCCATATCCAATAACAGGTAATAGCCACAATAAACTGTAGTGTTGTTTTAATAATGCTATTGCGATTACAGCAAGAACGAGGGTGCTTCCTATAAAATGTAAGCGGCGGCAAGTAACATTGCGATGCTCTTTTAAATAATAAGGGTAGAAGGCTTTAAAGCTTTTAAACGTGGGGTTTGTACTTTGCATAGTATGCTCTTTTATTGTTTTTTATTTTAATGAGGGTCGTGCTATTAAAGCGTAAGTTTACATTTGTTTACAGCGATAAATGGCGCTTAACGCATCTAAATAGACAAAAGGGCTAAAAGTTAATAACTTAGGCGCACTATTAATAAATAAGAATGGAACTCAGGATGTTTAAACATACTTTAGCGTGTGCTGTAATTGTAGCGCTTAGCGGCTGTTCAGAGCCAACTAATACGGTAACTCAAGAAGAAGTAAAAGCACCAATGAAGCAAGTTAATGCAGTTATATACCCAGAAACAAAAAAAGGCGATATCGTAGACACCTACTTTGAAGAAGCCGTTAGCGACCCGTATCGTTGGCTTGAAGATGATATGAGCGACGAAACTGCCGATTGGGTTAAAACGCAAAACAATTTAACGTTTTCTTATTTAGAACAAATACCTTATCGCGATAAGTTAAAGCAGCGCCTTGAAAAACTAATGAATTACGAAAAAATAGGCGCTCCTTTTACTGAAGGCGATTACACCTATTTTTATAAAAACGATGGCCTGCAAAATCAATATGTTTTGTACCGCAGTAAAGATGGCGGCGACGTTGAAGTATTTTTAGATCCAAACAAGTTTAGTGAAGATGGTACGACGTCTATGTCGGGCTTATCGTTTTCAAAAGATGGCTCATTGCTCGCGTATCAAATATCTGAAGGCGGCAGCGATTGGCGTAAAATTATAGTTATTGATGCACATACTAAAGAGCAAGTTGAAGAAGCGCTTGTTGACGTTAAATTTAGTGGCATTGATTGGTTAGGCAACGAAGGTTTTTATTATTCAAGTTACGAAAAACCTAAAGGGAGTGAACTTTCGGCTAAAACAGATCAGCATAAAGCGTATTACCATAAGCTAGGTACTGCTCAGTCTGCTGATAGTGTTGTATTTGGTGAAACTGATGAGCAAAAACATCGCTATGTAGGCGCTGATGTAACTCAAGATGGCCATTACTTACTTATTTCAGCTAGTACGTCTACCTCAGGCAATAAACTGTTTATAAAAGATCTAACAAAAGAAAACAGTGAGTTTGTAACGGTTGTGGGAAATACTGATTCAGATACATCAGTTATTGATAACGAAGGCAGCAAGCTGTTTTTAGTTACTAACCTTAATGCACCAAACAAAAAAGTAGTCACGGTTGATGCAAGTAACCCAAGCCCTGAAAATTGGGTTGATTTAATTCCTGAAACCAAAAACGTACTAAACCTTACAAAAGGTGGCGATACCTTTTTTGCCAACTACATGGTTGATGCTATTTCGCAGGTAAAACAGTACAACAAAAAAGGCGAGCTAATTCGCGAAATTACATTACCAGGCGTGGGTACAGCACGTGGTTTTGGCGGTAAAAAAGATCAAACAACGCTTTATTATTCGTTCACTAACTACAAAACACCAGGTACTACTTATACGTTTGATGTAGCTACGGGTGAATCGGGTGTTTATCGTAAGTCGGCTATTGATTTTAACAGCGATGATTACACGTCTGAGCAAGTGTTTTACACATCAAAAGATGGCACTAAAATACCGATGGTAATTACCTATAAAACAGGTATTAAGCTTGATGGTTCAAACCCTACTATTTTATACGGTTACGGTGGTTTTAATATTAGTTTAACGCCAAGCTTTAGCCCCGTTAATGCAGTATGGCTTGAGCAAGGTAGTGTGTACGCCGTTGCTAATATTCGTGGTGGTGGTGAGTACGGTAAAGACTGGCACAATGCAGGCACTAAATTGCAAAAGCAAAATGTGTTTGATGATTTTATTGCGGCAGCTGAGTATTTAAAAGATAAAAAGTATACATCTAAAAAGCGTTTAGCACTGCGTGGTGGATCTAATGGTGGTTTATTAGTTGGCGCGGTAATGACCCAGCGTCCTGACTTATTTCAGGTGGCTCTTCCTGCTGTAGGCGTACTTGATATGCTACGTTACCATACATTTACTGCGGGCGCTGGCTGGGCATACGACTACGGTACGAGCGAGCAAAGCAAAGAAATGTTTGAATACATTAAAGGCTATTCACCTCTTCATAATGTAAAAGCCGGTGTTGAATATCCAGCCACTATGATCACGACAGGCGATCATGATGACCGTGTTGTCCCTTCGCATTCGTTTAAGTTTGCGGCTGAGCTTCAATCAAAACAAATGGGTAGTAACCCAACACTTATTCGTATAGAAACAAACGCGGGTCATGGTGCAGGTACACCAACTAGTAAAATTATTGATCAGTACGCTGATATGTTTGGTTTTACACTATATAACATGGGCGTAAAATCTTTATAAAACGCTCTAACTAAATATAAAAACTAAAAAGGCCGAGTAAATTAAATTTACTCGGCCTTTTTAATAATGCTCAGTTTTATATTACTTACGTCTATTGGTATTGCTACTGCATAGGTGAAAACAATCGTTGATACGTTTTATAAGCGTACTCGTCGGTCATTCCGCTTAAGTAATCGCAAATTATACGCATACCTTGGTTTTGCTTTTGCGCTTCTATGTATTGTGCTTGTGTTGTTTCGGGTAATAAACGCAGCGGATCGCTAGCAAACGCGGTAAATAACTCTATTAGTAAGTTTTGACCTTTAAACTCTATTTGTTGCATTTCGGGGTCGCGTATTAAACGTTGAAACACAAAATGCTTAAGTATTTGCAATACACTGTCGTATTGGGCATCTAATTTAGCGGTGTACTTTAAAATAGGGCATTCAAAGTTATCGTTTTGAATATCTAAATGTATATGAATAATAAAGGTATTAACCAGCTCACCTATGGCATCTTTTCGCTCATAATCATTTTTTGAAAACAAACGCTTCGTGAGCGACTCAAGCATGGTGTTTAACCAGTCAAAGTTTAGTGCTTTTAAATGAGGTAGAGCATGAGTTTGCCAATCGTCTAGCGTAAGTACATGGGTTGCAATGGCATCTTCTAAGTCGTGTACGGCGTATGCTATATCGTCGGCATGTTCCATTATTGCGCTATCGAGCGATTTATACGTTGTTTTAGCGCGGTACTTATCAATAGTGGCATGGTTACCCAGCAACGTTTTATCGTTTTGACTCAGTGGTTCTACTATCCAATTGAATATGGCTGCATCGTCGTTGTACAACCCTTTGGCAGGTCGCCAATCATCTGCTTTTATAAATGCACGACCGGTTGTATCGTCGGGAATTGTATGCCATAGCGTATTAATAAACGCGGGGTATTTTATAAAACCTAATAAAGTACGACGAGTTAGGTTCATACCGTGCCCGTTACTGTAGGGCTCAAGTTTTGCAACTATGCGCAGTGTTTGTGCGTTACCTTCAAAACCACCGTGATCGCGCATCATGTAATTTAGCGCTATTTCGCCACCATGGCCAAAAGGTGGATGGCCAATATCGTGCGCCAAACACAGTGTTTCTAGCAGTCCGGTTGATGGAAAGTGCGTAAAGTCGCTATGTTGCGCTTTTAAGTGGCGCAATATGCCAGTACCAATTTGCGATACTTCTAAAGAGTGGGTAAGGCGAGTGCGGTAAAAGTCGTTTAGGCCAATGCCCATAATTTGGGTTTTAGCTTGCAAACGCCTAAATGCAGCTGCATGAATAATACGCGAACGATCGACCTGCCACGGCGAGCGGTTATCGTTAGGACGATGTTTATATTGCTCTATTATTCGGCTTTGCCATTGTTTATCCATACTGCTTACTCACACATAGTTAATATTATTAAACTTTGCCCAGTATACCCATGGACTTATAAATTGCGAATGAACAAATGCACTACATAGGCTCTGTTTTATCTAAAATTCAAATATACTGCTGAAAATTCAACCGTAAAAGGTCATCAAACCCCAGTTATTCGCGTTTATAAAGTGGCTTAGGTATAATGCGCCTTCGTATGCTTGTGTATTAACCATGCATAACTAAGTTTGATAGAGAGAATACATGTTAAAAACGATTTTTAAGCTTTTACTAACCGTGTTTTTTGTTTGGGCGCTTGCATACCCGTTTATACAAAATGATGATGTTGATTTAGACGAGCAAACGTCAGAACAACCAAAAAAAGTGAAGAAAAAAGAAAAACCATTACATAATGTAAAACTGCCAAAGTTTTCAGAATTTAGTGATGTTAAAGAAAAAAAACATGCATTTTTTAGCTTTATTCGTCCGCACGTTGAAGCCGAAAATAAAAAAATATTACAGCAACGCGCTAAGCTTCAAATTGCACGATTAATGCTTGAGGATAACGAGCCACTGCAATCTAAGCAAAGCAAAGATATTATCAAAATTTTAGAGTCGTACGATTTACCAACAACGCTTGATACTTTAACGCTTAGTCTTGCATTGCGCCGTGTTGATATAATTCCTAAAGAATTAGCGCTTATGCAAGCTGCAAACGAATCTGCATGGGGCACATCACGTTTTGCACGTATTGGCCTTAACTTTTTTGGTCAGTGGTGTTATTCAAAAGGCTGTGGCATGGTCCCTAGACGCCGTAGTACCGGTGCTGCGCACGAAGTTGCTGCGTTTAAATCGGTAAGAGCTGCTATAAACTCTTACTTTAAAAACATAAATACGCATCCTGCTTATAAAGATTTGCGCGCAATACGTGAAAACTTACGTCTTGAGCAAAAACCAATTTTAGCGACTGAACTTACACAAGGTTTAATGTCTTACTCTGAGCGCGGTGAAGCGTATATAGAAGAGTTAAACACGATGATTAGCCAAAATAGAGCCTACTTTGATGAATAAATACATTTTTAATTGTACCAACGCTATTGTGTTAGTACTGCTGAGCATTAGTGCGTTTAATGTAAATGCGAGAGAATTTGTGATGTCGTATGACGGTTTTTACGACCGCTTAAAAATTGTTAACAAAGGCGACTTTCAATATGCGCGAGTTAACTTTTACATTAGTGATATTGGTACTAATGAAACATGTGCGATTAAAAGCGGTACTATTTTAACCGAAAGAAACGAGTATCCACTTAACTTTACCGATAAAGCACAATTACTATTGCCGTTCGATAAGCAGCTTGATACCGATAAAGCGGTCATTGTAGTAGAGCCGCTCAATCCTGTGCACGATTGCCAATTAAAGCTACAAATTGAAGCAAACGAACTTGAAGGTTTAGCATTTTCAAAGCAGTCGTTATATACCATTAACGAAGAACTTGATGAGCTATTAACTGATTTGTCGGGCTTTTTTGTAAGTAAATTAATGTGGTTTTTATTACCCGAGCAAAAGGGCGTAGCAGTTACATTTAAAAGCCCAATGCAATTTGATGATAAGAGCATAACGTGTGAAAAGTCAGTGTGTTATTTTGCAGTTGAAGATAGCTGGGAAGATGATAGCGCAGTGCTTGGCGATATATCGAACGTTATTAAAGTAACGCCTTGGATTGTTAAGTAACTCACATACAAAAAGCGGCATTTAGCCGCTTTTTTTGTACCAAAATCAGTACTCGTTTTTAGTCTTTGGTTTTTATTTAATAAGTGGTGCTGATGAATCGCGCTGCATTAAAGTAGGTTCAAAAAAACGATTTATAACGAGGTTTTTATTTTGATATACGTCTTTAAGTACTAATTTAGCAGCCATTTCGCCCATTTTCCCGACCGGATTATCTATGGTCGTGAGTGTAGGGTATAGGTAGTTTGCAAAAATAACGTTATCAAATCCAACAATCGATAAATCAATTGGTAAGTTATAACCGTGCTCTCGTGCATACTTCATGGCACCGGAGGCCATTTCGTCATTGGCGCATACCAGTGCAGTAAAGCTAAGTTTTTCATCAATAAAATGTTTTAAGCCTTTACTACCGCCAGTTTCGTTAAAGTCGCCAATATAAAAAAGCGTAGGATCAAATTTTACACCAGCCTCTGTAAGCGCTTGTTTGTGACCTTCTAAGCGGTTAAAAGCATCGGCTTTAAACTGCGGGCCTGCAATATACGCTATTTGTGTATGGCCTTGATTTAATATCGATTTAGTGGCTAGGTAACCACCTAATTGATTATCTAGGCTGATGCAGTTGTCTTTTAGTTGCTCTACGTAACGGCTCATTAAATAAACGGGTGTAGAGCCTTGGCTTAGTTTTATTAGGTAGTCGTCTGAGACAGCTTCTACGTGCAAAATAATAGCATCGCAGCGTCTGCTAATTAAAAACTCAATGCCTTCTTGTTCTTTGTCTTCTTCACTGTGTCCGGTAGTAATAATAACGTGTTTACCCGCAGCACGAAGCTCCGACTCAATACCTGCCATCATTTGGGCAAAGAAAGGACCATGTAACTCAGACACTAAAATACCGACACTGTTAGTACAGTTAGAGGCTAAAGATTGCGCTATTGAATTAGGCTTGTAGCCAAGCTGCGCCATAGCATCAAGCACTTTTTGTTTAGTTTTATCGCTTACACGGGTATTTTTGTTCATCACGCGAGAAACGGTGGCTAACGATACGCCCGCAAGCTCTGAGACTTGATAAATTGTTGCCATGTTATTTGTTCACTCGCTTATCCTTAACTACTTCGGCTAAATAATACCTTAGAGTATATATCTTAACTAGCTGTTAGTTTAGATTGAATATTTTCAACAACCTGATTAGTCAGTGTATATTTTTTCATTATGTAGGCAACAAATAATGAGCCAAAAGCAGGTAGTACAGTGAATGACAGTAAAATACCGTGTTGGGTATCAAGAGTTTGTACTGCATCGGCCTGATAACTGTAAAAAGATAACAACCAGCCTGCAATTGCGCCGCCTACAGCCACGCCCATCTTAATAAAAAATATAACGCCTGAATAAACCAAACCCGTAATGCGTACACCTGTTTTTTCATGCCCATAATCTATGGTGTCGGCCATTTTTGCCCACAACAACGGGGTTGCCATATCTAAAAAGAATTTCCATAAAATAAAGGCAGTGAATGCGAGTACTAATTGATCTTTACTAATAAAGTAACTAAAACCACAAATAGCGGCGGCAATAACTTGTAAGCTTATATAGGCCTTTATTTTACAAAAGCGCTTTGCAAGTGGTTGAGCTAAAGCACAACCTACCATGCTGGCTGCAACACCTAGCGTCATAAATAAAGTGATTAAATCGTCTCGACCTAAATAGTACTTTACGTAGTAAACAGCAAGCGTAAGCCTTAATACTTGCCCGGTAAGTAAAAAGAATGCAGCTAAGCAAAGTGTTCGCCATTGATCGTTTTTAATTAATGCTTTAACACTTTGTGCAAAAGGAATGTTTTGCTCTTTAGGCTGTTGTATACGCTCTTTTGTGCCTAAAAAACAAAGTAAAAACAGTACAAGGCCTAAAATACTCATTGCAGTCATTGTGTATTGATAACCCTTTGCTGCATCGCCTTGGCCAAAGTACTCAACCATTGGCATAGTACAACCCGCTACTATTACGCCGCCTAGCATACCAAATACAAACCGGTAAGACTGAATAGTCACGCGCTCTTTTGCGTCGCTTGTAAGTACGCCGCCCAATGCACAATAAGGAATATTAATAGCGGTGTAGACAACCATAAGCAGAGTGTAAGTAGTAAAAGCGTAAATTATTTTATCGGTGCCTTCTAAATCAGGCGTAGTGAACGCTAAAATACTAATAATGGCAAAAGGAAGGGCAAGCCAAAGTAAGTAGGGGCGAAAGTGCCCCCAGCGCGTATGTGTTTTATCTGCAAGGTTACCCATTAATGGGTCGGTTACAGCATCAAAAATACGCACTGCTAAAAACATAGTACCTACAACAGCAGGCGATAAACCCACTACGTCTGTGTAGTACAGCATTAAAAACATCATAACTGTTTGAAAAATAATATTACTGGCGGTGTCGCCTAAGCCATACGCTATTTTTTCTTTTACACTGACCATGATTGTTTATCCCGCTTTATACTTGTTTTTAGTTGTGGGTATACTCTTATCTTTTAGAGATGAGTTCTTTATAAGCTAAGCCACTATTTTTAATGGTGCGTTGCTGCGTCTTATAATCTACATACACAATACCAAAACGTTTTAAATAACCTTCTGCCCACTCAAAGTTATCCATTAAGCTCCAAGCAAAGTAGCCATCTATAACAACACCTTGTTCAATCGCATTATGAACCGCATTTAAGTGATCATTATAGTAATTTAAACGATCTAAGTCGTTAACTTCACCATTATTATATGTATCGGGCATGGCTGCGCCATTTTCGGTTATATAAATAGGCGGTAGCGTGTATGTTTTATTAAGCGATACGAGCAGGTCGGTGAACGATTGCGGGTAAACTTCCCATCCCATATCAGTCAACGGACCCGTAGGTGCAATGGGTTCATAAATGTCAGTAGGATGCGCCTTATAAACTTGGCGGGTATAAAAGTTAATGCCTAAGTAATCAATTGGCTGAGAAATTAATTCCATATCACCAGGGTGTATGTCTGGTAAATGATCGCTTGGTAATTGGTTTATTATATCGGGGTACTTACCATCCATTATTGGTTTCATGTACCACTGATTTAAGTAGTCATCAGCGTATTTGGCACTGTCTATGTCTTGTTGATTATCGGTAAGTGGATATGCGGGTGTAAAGTTAAGCACAATGCCGTTTTGAGTATTAGGCGATGTTTTATTTAGCACGTTCATGGCCAAACCATGAGCGAGTAATAAGTGATGAGCTGCTTTTTTACCATACTGCTTGCCGACTAAGCCTGGGGCATGTATGCCAATTTCGTAACCCAAAAACGCGCTGCAAAAGGGTTCGTTTAATGTAGCGTACGAATACACTCGTGTTCCAAATGCGTTAGTAATTAGTTCTACGTATTGCTCAAATGCATAAGCTGTTTTTCTGTTGAGCCAGCCGCCTTCATCTTCAAGGTGTTGCGGTAAATCCCAGTGGTACAAAGTAACAAAGGCTTTTATATTTTTTCGTTTTAGCTCATCTAAAATATCAGTATAAAACTTAACGCCTACAGGATTTAACTTTCCGTCTTGAGTCATCACGCGAGGCCATGAAATAGAAAGCCTGTAAGCATCAACACCTAGAGACTCTATTAAATCTATGTCTTGTTGCCAATTATTGTAATGATCGCAGGCAATATGACCATGTGAATTGTCAGCAATTTTACCTGCAGTACTACAAAAGGTATCCCAAATACACGGTAAGCGATGCTCATATCCGCCCTCTATCTGAAATGATGCTGTAGCTACACCATAAATAAAGTCTTTTGTTAATAGAGGTGAATTAAATGGTAATGATATTTTTGTCATTGGTTACAAACCTTTTTGAGAACTTAATTGCACGCTTAGCGCTTATTTTTACTGACTTTCAGCGGGTACAAAACATTATTAAAAATAAAAGTTGTTGAAATATGTAACATGTTCGTATTTAATTAGCCGTGAAAGCGCTTACATTTTTAGATTAATGTTAATTAATCTTCAGGTCAACTCTTAAATACTGCGCCTTAGCGGGGTTTGTATTAATTACTTACTGAAGATCAATTTATAATAATAAATTGCGGAGAGCACATGGCTAGTTCAGCACCACTGACATCACACACACAGTCGCAAAACCACCAAGATAAAAACTATGGTTTTGCACTTACATCTTTAACTTCACTGTTTTTTATGTGGGGTTTTATTACCTGCTTAAATGATATTTTGATTCCGCATTTAAAAGCGGTTTTCGATTTAACGTATGTACAAGCAATGCTTGTGCAGTTTTGCTTTTTTGGCGCTTACTTTTTAATGTCACTCCCTAGTGGACACATTGTTAAAAAGCTTGGTTATAAAAAAGGAATCGTGGTTGGGCTTTTAATTGCGGCAGTAGGGTGTGTCTTATTTTACCCAGCAGCGTCTTTACATAGTTATCCTGTATTTTTATTCGCTTTATTTGTACTTGCCAGTGGCATAACGTTATTACAAGTATCTGCAAATCCTTATGTAAGTTTGTTGGGTTCAGCAAAAACAGCGTCTTCTCGTTTAACGCTTACTCAAGCTTTTAACGCGTTAGGCACTACGGTTGCACCATCATTTGGTGCTCTGTTAATTCTGGACTCAGCGTCAGAAGCCTTTTTAACACCTGCACAAAATGCAGAGTCAGTTCAACTTCCTTACCTCCTTTTAGCTGCAATGCTTATTTTACTAGCCGGTATTTTTGCATGGCTTAAATTACCAGACATTATGAGCGAGCAAAAAGCAGAAGCCGAAAAATCAGAGGCAATTGAAGGCAGTGCTTGGCAGTATCGCCATCTTGTATTAGGTGCTGTGGGCATATTTATGTATGTTGGCGCAGAAGTGGCAATTGGTAGCTTTTTAGTAAGCTTTTTAGCACAAGAACATATTGCAGGGCTAAAAGAGCATGTTGCAGCTCATTACATCACTTATTATTTTGGTGGTGCTATGGTTGGGCGTTTTATTGGTGCTGCTGTAATGCAAAAATTACCCGCTGGTAAAGTACTTGGCTTTAACGCGACCATGGCTATTATTTTAGTCGTTATTGCCATGAGCACGTCGGGTCAATTAGCAATGTGGTCAATACTATTGGTTGGTTTATTTAATTCTATTATGTTCCCCACTATTTTTAGTTTAGCGTTAAATGGACTTGGTAAGCATACCGCTCAAGGCTCTGGTATTTTGTGTTTGGCGATTGTAGGTGGTGCAATAGTGCCACTTTTACAAGGTGCACTTGCTGATAGTGTGGGTGTTCAACTTTCGTATGTTTTACCTATTTTATGTTACATATTTATCGTGTTCTATGGTTTAAGCGGTAGCAAACCAGTTCAAGCGCAGGAGACTCTATAATGAAAACCCCTTTTACACTTAATAAAATAGCCTTAGCAACATTAATTGCATCAGTAGGTACTTTATCGGCTTGTTCAAACGACGCAGTAACATCGGTTGAAACTAATGAAACGTTATCTAAAACAGCGCAAATTTGGCCAAAACTTAATATTGCCGTTAAAAAAGATGCCGATATTGAAGCTAAAATAGTTAACTATTTAAAAGCCATGACACTTGAGCAAAAGGTTGCTCAAATGATTCAGCCAGAAATTCGTGATATTACCGTTGAAGACATGCGTAAATATGGCTTTGGTTCATATCTTAATGGCGGTGGTGCATTCCCTAATGGCGACAAACATGCAACACCAATGGACTGGGTAGCCTTAGCAGAGAGCTTTTATCAAGCTTCTGTTGATGACTCACTTGATGGCAGTAGTATCCCAACTATGTGGGGCACCGATGCAGTACATGGTCATAATAACGTAATTGGCGCGACGCTTTTTCCACATAACATTGGTTTAGGCGCGGCTAATAACCCAGATTTAATAGAGCAAATAGCGTCTATTACCGCAGTAGAAGTAATGGCTACGGGGATAGATTGGGTATTTGCACCCACTGTAGCAGTAGTACGAGACGACCGATGGGGCAGAACGTACGAAGGCTACTCAGAAGATCCAAAGATTGTTCACGATTATTCAGCAGCCATAGTAAATGGATTGCAAGGTAAAGCCGATGGCGACTTTTTAAGTGACAAGCGTGTAATTAGCACGGTTAAGCACTTTATTGGCGACGGTGGCACCGTTGATGGGGATGATCAGGGAAATAATATAGATAGCGAACAGTCGCTATTTGATATTCATGCCCAAGGTTATGTAGGTGGCTTGTCGGCGGGTAGCCAATCGGTTATGGCATCTTTTAATAGCTGGAATGGCGTTAAAAATCACGGCAATAAATATTTACTTACTGATGTATTAAAAACACGAATGGGTTTTGATGGATTCGTAGTAGGCGATTGGAACGGTCATGGGCAAATTAAAGGCTGTACTAACGAAAGCTGCCCAGAAGCTGTAAACGCTGGTCTTGATATTTTTATGGTGCCAACAGGCGCGTGGAAGCCATTATATGAAAATACAATTGCACAAGTAAATGCAGGTAAAATAAGTATGAGCCGCATTGATGATGCGGTTGCACGTATTTTACGCGTAAAGTTACGCGCTGGGTTATTTGATAAACCAAGCCCGGCTAAGCGTCTTTACTCGGGTAAAACAGAACTTATTGGCGCGCAAGAGCATCGCGAAGTCGCACGCCAAGCTGTGCGCGAATCGCTTGTATTACTTAAAAATAAAAATAACCTATTACCTATCGCAGCTAATCAACGCGTACTTGTTGCAGGTGATGGTGCTGATAATATAGGTAAACAGTCGGGTGGTTGGAGTATTACGTGGCAAGGGACTAATAATAAAAATGCAGATTTCCCTGGAGCAACGTCAATTTACAAAGGGCTTGAAGAGCAAATATCTGCAGCAGGTGGAAGTGTTACTTTAAGTGCTGATGGCACGTTTGAGCAACGTCCAGATGTTGCCATTGTTGTATTTGGTGAAGAACCTTACGCAGAAGGGCACGGCGATAAAGATAACCTTGAGTTTGAGCGCGGAAATAAAAAGTCATTAGCACTTTTAAACTCGCTAAAAGAGCAAGGCATTCCTGTTGTATCGGTGTTTATATCAGGTCGACCTATGTGGGTTAACAGCGAACTTAACGCATCTGACGCGTTTGTAGCTGCATGGTTGCCAGGTACTGAAGGCGCAGGTATTGCTGATGTTTTATTAAAAGCGGCAGACGGCACCATTCAAAATAACTTTAAAGGTAAATTATCGTTTTCTTGGCCTAAATCAGCGGTACAAACTGCGGTTAATAAAGGCGATGAAAATTACGACCCATTACTCCCTTATGGTTTTGGTTTAACGTACGGCGATAAAAACGTGTTAGCTGACGACCTTGATGAAGACTCTAAACTTGATAACTCAGGGCTTACGAGTATGGATATACTTGTTGGTGCACCTGTAGCACCATGGCGCTTATTGTTAAAATCGGGCGATGAGCTTTTAGATGTATCGAGTAGTACTCATGAATTTGGTGCAATTAAATACCGAACTGAGGACAAAATAGTACAAGAAGACGCTCGCCAATTTAGCTTTAGCGGTGCAGAAAAAGCCAGTGCTGAAATAGTAACAAGCTTTGCAGAAGATACCATTGCCTACGTTGAAGCCGATAGTGTGATTAGCTTTGATATTAAATTAAACGAAGCACTAACGAGCGATATAGCACTTGCTATGACTTGCTCGGGCGAATGTGGTGCAAGCATTGATTTAGCAAACGTTGTAGATAAAAGCATTGAGAATAAATGGCAGTCAGTATCAATCGATTTAGGTTGTTTTGCTGATAAGGGTGTTAATTTTGCAAACCTAACAAGCCCATTTAGCTTACGCAGCAATGGTAAAGCATCAATTTCTGTGGCTAATATTCAGTTTGTGCCTAATAAAGCAGGCGAAGCTACACTGTCTTGTAAGTAGTTTATTAACTCTATTGTGTATACCAAAGCCCTTCGAATGAAGGGCTTTTTTTATGTAGAGGATTAATACTAACCTGCATAAATACTTGAGCTAATTGATATAACTAAATAGGAGCAAGTGGCTATAAATACAAAGAGTTACCACGTTTTTATAGGAAGAACCTTTTTTATAATAGCTTGTAAAATAATTAGCACTGCATTAAGAGGTTTTTTTCGTCAAAGCTAACTACTTTATCTCTGCCGGTTTCTTTAGCAAGATAAAGGCGTTTATCAGCCAACGACAGTAAGTCTTTTACACTCACTTTACCATTTACAGAGTGACTCACTCCGGCGCTCACAGATAGTTTTATATGCGCGTTTTGATAATAAAACGGATGCTTAGAAATATTTTCACGTAAGTGCTCTGCATATTCTTTAGCTGCTCGTAGGGAATAGTCTGGTAGTAATATTGCAAATTCTTCACCGCCTATTCTGGCGCAAATACCCTCATCAATAAATTGCTCTTTTATGTGCTGCGCAATCCATTTAATTGCTTGATCGCCCGTGTCGTGGCCGTACTTATCGTTTACATGCTTAAAAAAGTCGATATCTAGAATAATTATAGATACATCTATATTATTGTTATTAGGTTGTTTAAGGACTGCTTTGGCGTTATTAAAAAAACCTCTGCGATTAAATAACTGTGTAAGAGAGTCGGTATTGGCAAGGTTCGATAGCGTGTATTCACTATTAGAAAATAACAAAAATGGCAGTATAAGAGCACTCAGTGTGGCTAATAGTAAATGACTAATAAGCACAATTTGCAAAGGGGTTGCTACATCTTGAATACTCGAACTAAGTACCGGTATTGATAGAAATATAGCATTTAAAAACATAACTCCACTGTGCACTAAAAAGCAGGTAATTAACGCCTTTTTCTGGGCTTTAGCAACAAAGCTCATGCTTTTGATTAAATACGCTGTGTAAATAAATAATCCGGCAATTACTAAACTCGTTAGCATTTTTGCTGCACCGAAAGGATAAATTGCCAATAACAATAAGCTAGAAAAACCAAATATGCAGTAAAGAGGCATTAAGCTAATATTTTGTACGTTTTTGTATTTATATAGTCCAACAATAATTAAAAGTGGGCTAGTAATCATTGAAACACTAGCCAAATAGTGGGTTATTAAAGGAAGATCTATGAATAAGCGCAAACATGCTAGTATTTCGGCTAATGCGAATGTGGCACAGGCTAAACCAAATAATAAAAAAGATGTTTGTTTTTTATATTTATAAATTGAGAGAAAAAATAAACTTATGAACAAGTTAAGGATAAAAGAGAAGAAGATCACAGTAGGCAAATGAAACATGATTTATTCTCTTTATTATAAAATGATGAAATATATATTTAACTAACTGTTGTAATTATTATGTATTAATAAGAAAAGGTCAATTCAGTTAAAAGGATTGCTTTTTCAATTTTTATATTTTACCTCAAGAATTATTAACGCCCGCTAAACCAAACTCTCTAAAGCTGATTTAATATCAGGATGATGAAAACGATAATTATGAACGAGCGCCTTTTTAGGGACTACAAATTGTCCCGTTGTTAGTAAGTCTGACATTTCACCCATTAATAGTTTAAGTGCTGCAGTGGGCATAGGAATAAATGCAGGTCGCGATAACGCCTCGCCTAAGCTTTTACCAAATTGAGCATTGCTTACAGGGTTTGGCGCAGTTGCGTTAACAGGGCCAGATATTTCTGGATGCTTAATAATAAAAAGTATTAGCTGAATCATATCGTCGATGTGTATCCACGACATTCCTTGCTCGCCATTACCAATTGGGCCGCCTAAACACAATTTAAAAGCGGGTAGCATTTTACTTAATGCTCCACCTTTTTTAGCTAAAACAATACCCGTGCGCAAAAGGCACACTCTGGTGTGTTCTGATTGCGCGAGTAGCGCTGCATTTTCCCAGTCTTTACAAAGCTGGTGGCTAAATTCGTCGTGTGGGTTTTCAAAAGTTTCATCAATAGGGTTACTATTTTGTCGACCATAAAACCCAACGGCGCTTCCAGATATAAAAGTATGTGGGGCAGTGCTACAAGCTTTAATAGCTTCACTAATTTGTTGTGTAACACCAATACGGCTGTCGCGTATTATTTGCTTTTGTTTGTCGCTCCAGCGTTTATTTACAATAGGCTCGCCAGCTAGATTAATAACAATATCAACAGTGTTAAAATCTACTGCATTAACATTGCTTACGGCTTTAACTTTATGGCCCAATAATACGTTTGCTTTAGTCGGATTTCGGCTAAGCACAGTAACAGTATTATGATGAAGTAAAAAAGGGCATAAGTGCTTACCAATTAATCCCGTCGCGCCAGTAACAAATATATGCATTATTAATCCTTACAATAAAATAGTAGCAAGTGATTAAAAAACATACTCGCTAGCAAACAGCTTTGCAAATTTATACGTAAAACAGGCTTTTATGATCACTTCGTAATTATTTCATTTAATTACCTTTTGCCTTACACTAAAGCCATATCATTAATAAGAGGATTAATAAATTGGCAAGTTTAACTGGAGTAAATAAAAGCTTAATAGTTTTTGCTTCCTTAGTGGTCGTACTCGCGGGGATAAAAGCGGCAAGTGTAATTATTATTCCGTTTATTTTGGCGGCGTTTATTGCCATTATTTGTAATCCGCTTATCAAGTTTTTTGCGCGCTACCGAATTCCTAAAGGCATTGCTGTTATGTTGGTAGTGCTTATTATAGTTGGCTTAGGTGTAAGCCTTGGCGGGCTTGTAGGGCAATCAATAAACGATTTTTCGCAGCAACTTCCTGAGTATAAAACACAACTCAAAGAAGAATTTGTATGGCTTGTAGATTTAGCATCTCAATACAACATACTGATTAATAAAGAACAGTTAATCAATATGTTCGACCCAGGTAAAATGGTTGATGTAGCCACTAATATGCTCACCGGTTTAGGTGGCGTAATGGCAAACATGTTTTTAATTATTTTAACCGTTGTTTTTATGTTGTTTGAAGGGCCAATGCTGAGCAAAAAAATACACATGGCACTTGAAGATCCCGATAGCAAAATGAAGCAAATTGACCGCTTTTTAGAGTCTATTAATTCATATCTGGCAATTAAAACACTAGTAAGTTTAGGTACGGGTATTATTGCTGCGTTTTACTTATGGATTTTAGACGTTGACTACTTTGTGCTGTGGGGGGTATTGGCATTTATGTTCAATTACATTCCTAATATTGGGTCAATTATTGCGGCTGTACCGGCTGTATTACTTGCGCTTATTACTCAAGGTCCGTTAATTTCGGGATTGGTTGCTGCAGGTTATTTAACAATAAATACGGTAATGGGCAATATTGTAGAGCCTAAGTTTTTGGGCAAAGGGCTGGGCCTTTCAACATTAGTGGTATTTTTATCATTAATATTTTGGGGTTGGTTATTAGGTACTGTGGGTATGCTTTTATCTGTGCCATTAACGATGATTGTAAAAATAGGCTTAGAAGCCAGTGCTGAAGGTAAGTGGGTTGCCACTCTACTAGGCAGTGGCGAAGACGTTGCTAAAAATAACTAACATCTATAACTATCAAGGGCTGTAAAATTAAAGCCCTTGATGGTTAAGTTATCAGTAAATACAGGGCTATTAATTAACAAACAATTTAATAGCGTCATCCACCGCGTTTATTGCGCCTTCTAAATATCCTGCTTCTTGTTTTGCAAACTCACTCGCTACAAAACGAATGTTCAAGTTATTTAATTGCTCATCTAAGCCTGAAAAATCAAATTCTGGGTGCTGCGAAGGCTGAGTTTGATCGTCTCTATTAGCTACAAACTTATCGTCTGCCCAGTCTTTAATAAAATACCCCGTTGCCTTTTCAGCATCTTTACCATAAAAATAGCTAAGCTGTTGGGCACAGGCTTGAATTAATTGCTCTTTAGTTACTTGGTTTCTTGATAAGTAGGGCACACCTATAAAGCCAAATAATGCGGCGTAATTGCCATCTTCAGCACTGGCATCGTGAATTTCGACCATTGGGCCTACGCGACTAAAGCATTGTCCTGATAAGTTTTTATCACGCCAAAATGCATGTTCAAAAGTAGCTATAAATTTGGCTTGTCCTGCCATCCATGTAGGTACACTACTAAGACGGTTTATGAGCGTTGGAGTAGCCCATAGTTCAGGTGTTAAGTGTGTTGTAACCATACGAGCAGGAATAGCTGAAATTAGTTTTTCAGTAGTAAATTGCTTTATATTACCTAAGTGATTAACCGTAATTTGCCAGTTATTATCACCTTTTTTAAGCTCAGTGACATTGTGTTCTAATAACACTGAATCAGGATTAAGTTGCCCGTATAAGGCAGTTATTAAGGTATTCATGCCGTGCTTAAGCCTAAATAACTGCATATCTCCAGCACCTGCAATTTGTTGAGGCTGCTTGGCGTTAGGTGCTTGATATAACACATCACCTTTGTTGTATTGCTCAAATATACTTAAGTGGAGTGACTTTACTAAAGCTTGGATTTTTGGTTGGTGAGGAAATATCCACGTAGGACCCAAATCAAAACTAACATCGTTATTTATTGGTGATTGCGCAGCAAAAATTCGGCCGCCTAATTGCGATTTAGCTTCCAGTAATAAGTACTCAATATTAAGCAGTTGTAATTTATACGCACTGTATAAGCCGGCGAGTCCGCCACCTATAATTATTACTGGTTTAGTCATTTATTTACCTATTAGCTATTTAGCAATCTACTAGTAGGTAGTTTGTTTTGATATGAATAAATTGTCAAGTAGACTAAAGGGAACTAGTAGTGAAACGTAATACCAATCTGCTTATATACGAGGTCTATTTAACGTTAAGAAAATTACGCTAGAACTAGGCAAAAATTTTTGTATCTAGTTGTTCTAAATAAAAAATTTTTAACGACGTTATAGTGCAATTTAATTCGTTAAATTGATCAAAGATTTATGCAGGTTGGTATAACTAGTTTAGTGTGCTTAAGTTACGTTAAAATGGGTGTTTTAGTGATTCTGTAAATTGATTTATAAGCTCAATTTCACAGAGTTTATAGCTAATGGCTGCTGTTGTCATATTAGGGAGTTTTATTAAGTAGCGCCATTGACAGGCGCTCTCTAGGTACTTTTCGTTATCACTAATGCTGCGCATAAATAACGGTAGTACTTGTGTATTGCCTGTACTTTCTTGTAATTTAGTTAGCTCAAATTTACGCTTTTGTATCCAACTACCTTGCACTTGTTTTGTTTTATCAATTTGGGTGTCTAGGCATTGAATATAACGTTTAGCTTCATCGGTTGTTGCTTTAGCGGCTAAAGTACATGCCTCATCTGCAAAGCTGTACTGGCTTGTAGTTAATAGCACAATGGCAGTTAGTTTTAATAAATAGTTACTTTTTGTCATTGTAATTAAACTCTAAGATAAATTGAGCGCCGGCTAAGTTATCAGCATCGGTAATGGTAAGCGTCCCGTTATACGACTTAACTAAATCAGATACAATCGCCATGCCTACGCCGTGTCCGCTTTCGTATGTATCGAGGCGAGTACCACGTGTAAGTAAAGATTCACGTTTATCCTCTGGCACACCAGGGCCATCATCGCTAATTCCAATACACAGAGTTTTACTTTGGATTACTTGTATTTCTACTTGCGAGCGACACGCTTTACAGGCGTTATCAATCAAGTTACCGAGTAATTCCATTAAATCTGTTTGGTCACCTAAAAAGTAATCTTTTTCGGTTACGGTGCAGGTAAAAATAATATCTTTATCACGGTATACTTTTGCCATAGCACTGAGTATTGAATCGAGTACTGGCTTAATAGGTGTTTGCTTTTTCCACGTGTCTGATGCACCGGTTGCAGCACGCTTTAATTGGTGCTCGATCATCACATTAATTCGGTCGAGTTGTTCTTGTGCATCGGCATCGTTTGCCAATGGACTTGATTTAAGTACTGCAAGCGGTGTTTTAAGAGCATGAGCAAGGTCGCTTAATGAGGCTCTGTAGCGCTCTTTTTGGCGCTGTTGCGACTCAAGTAGCAAGTTTAGGTCTGCTTTTATTGTTTGCAGCTCTACAGGGTAGAGGCCTTTAATTTCTTGAATATCACCCGATTCAATCGCTTTTATTTCTTTATCGAGTCGTTGGAGTGGGCGAGCGCTCCAAATGAAACCAATCGCCATTAGGCCTGCAATTGCAATCCCCATGATAAACATCCAATCTACAAGGGTTTGCTTAAAGCCATCCATTATACGAAGTAGAGCGTCGTTACGTTTGACTAATATAAAGCGAGCTTGTTCTGATTGATCTATGTTGTTTAAAATTACAGTCAGGCTAAGTTGCCAGTACGCGGTATTATTATACTCCACACGCCTGAAGTCGGCGGCACCGGCTTTGGTTTCTATTTGTTGAGGTACATAGTTTAAATTTACAGCCGATTCTGAGTTCCAAACAGGGTCATCATCGCGGTAAATCATTGCGTAGGTGTCTGAATTTAATCTGTTTAACTCAGGCGCTAAAATAGTGCTGGGCATAATAATACCATGCTCAGTAAAGTCGACTTCAGATATTAGCGAGTAGAGCTGTGCCTCGAGGGTTTTTTCTGTCGCATCAACAAGTGAAGCGTAATACGCTTTGCCAATTGAATAAAATAAGATAGGGAGTGCGACTAATAAAACAAAGACAAGGATAAATCCTTGCCTTATTTTTAACGATATTTGCGGTATTACCACTGGCTTTTAAGCCTGTAACCACGCCCACGTAGTGTTTCTACTGGGTTTAGTACGCCTTCAGGGTCAAGCTTTTTACGCAAACGTAGTACAAATACTTCAATTACGTTTGAATCAAGGTCGAAATCTTGGTCGTAAATATGCTCAGTAAGTTCTGATTTAGAAATTACTTTTTGCGGATTTACCATTAAGTATTCAAGTACTTTATATTCGTAAGCTGTAAGGCTAAGTTCTTTATCATCAACCCATACTTGTTGTGAACGTGTATGAATTTTAATTGGACCCGCAGTCATTTCTGGATTTGCTTTACCAGCACTGCGACGAATTAATGCATTACAACGTGCAATAAGTTCTTCAACATGAAATGGTTTAGTAAGGTAGTCATCTGCACCTGCATCCAAACCTTCTACTTTATCCTGCCAGCGATCGCGCGCTGTTAAGATTAAAATAGGGATAGTAATGCCTTGTGCTCGTGCTTTATTGATTAGCTCAATACCGTCTATTTTAGGTAAACCTAAATCAACTACGGCCATATCAAGCGGGTATTCTGTAATGTGGAAAAGACCTGCTTCACCATCGTGACATAAATCCACGCTGTAACGTTCTTTTTCTAAAGCATTACGTAGGTTATCTGCTAAATGTAAATCGTCTTCAATAACTAAAATTCGCATTTGTTAATCCTTTTTCACTTCGCCGGTTTTTTTATTTATATGTAAATCAACGACGTGGCCGTCAGATTTGAGTATTCGTACGGTATAAAAATCTGTTTTTTCGGTAATTTTTAAGGTCTTACCGCCTATTGTTTTCTTTGCAAGTATTACGGCTTTCTTTTTGTCCACCTCAGCATGAGATGCTTGGGTGGCCGTCGCTGCTTGAGCAAAGTTAGCTAAGCTAACACAAGCAATAAAACCGAGGCTTAATAATACGCGCATAATGGAAAACTCCTAGACCAGACCCACTTAGTTTAATTAACTAAGTTACTAAAATTCAAGTAAAAACGCTAAATTCGCTTTTATCACAGTAATTTTAATTAAAATCTTGTGAACAAACCCTGAATTACAGTGCAACACACGCTCTTAGGGTTTAATACACTTTTAAGCAGGGAACACTTTTTTGAAAGGTTTAACAATTGTATTTTCATAGATGCGAGCGGCAACGTAAGGGTCAGCTGCTGCCCACTCTCGAGCTGCTTCTATTGACTCAAACTCAGCAACAACTAATGAACCGGTAAAACCTGCTTCTTGAGGATCTTCACTATCGACTGCCGGAAACGGACCCGCAGTTAATAAACGGTTTTGTGAATCAAGCTCACTAAGGCGTGCTAAATGTGCCGGGCGTGCTGCTTTTCTAAGCTCTAAGCTGTTTTCAACGTCTGTTGAGTGAATCATGTACAACATAAGGAATCTCATAAAAATTGTTAAATTTGATTAACGCAATACTACCACAGCGTTGAAAATTGGTGAATTAAAAGCGTATTTACACAGGTTTACACTTCGATTTTATTTTTAAGCTGTAATTGCTTGAAAATCTCTGTGTAACACTGGTAGAGTCGCTGAAATATACAAAATAATAAAAAGGTTTTATGCATGAGCGAAAATAGAGAACGATTTAGTTCCCGTCTCGGATTCATAATGGCAGCGGCAGGTTCGGCTGTTGGTATTGGTAATTTAGTTGGTTTTCCGGTTTCTGCTACCAAAAATGGTGGTGGCGCATTCTTATTAATTTACGCTTTATTTGTCGTGTTCATTTGTTTACCAGTCATGATGGCTGAAATGGCAATGGGTCGTAACGCTCAAAAAGATCCACTTGGTTCGTACAAGCTATTATCTAATAACGATAAAAAATGGAAGCTAGCAGGTTTTTTAGCGGTGCTTACACCATTTATGATTGCTGTGTTTTATATGGTAATTACGGTTTGGATTTTTGGTTACTTAACGCAAACAGGTCTCGGTAATTTAGATTTACTTGCAGATCCTGGCCACTTTGGTGTTTTTATTAATAGTTACACTGTGTTTGGCTATATGGCTGTTGTGGTTATTATTGTTAACTTAATTTTATTAGGGGGTGTTAAACAAGGCATAGAAAAAGCCGCTAAATTTTTAATGCCTGCCTTACTTTTCATGCTACTTGCCTTAGTTACTTATGTATTAACGCTTGATAACGCAATGGCCGGTGTTAAATACTACATTATTCCTGATTTTTCTAAGATGAGTGCAAGTGTACTTAATGGCGCATTAAGCCAAGCGTTTTTCTCGCTATCGCTGGGTATGGGTATATTAATGACTTACGCGTCATACATTTCTAAAAAAGATGACATTGTAAGTAGCGCTAAAATGGTCGCTATTACGGACTCACTCGTTGCGTTTGTAGCGGGCCTAATGGTGTTGCCCGCTATATTTAGCTTTGATCCAAACACAGACCCATCAGCACTTTCTGACTCGTCTGTATCAATGATTTTTGTATACCTACCTAAAATATTATTAGCACTGCAAAATGATATTGGTTATGTCGGTGCGTCTATTGTTGCGTTCTCATTCTTCTTATTAGTATTTTTTGCAGCGATTACTTCACTTGTTTCAATAGTAGAAGTACCGACAGCAACACTAAGTGACCGTAGAGGTATTAGCCGTAAAAAAGCATTGGGCATCCTTACACTTTCAACCGGTGTACTTACTATTTTATGTACAATGTCGTTTGGTATGATTGACAGCCTTACTTCGTTCACCAGTTATGGCGGCGTTAATAAGAGCTTTTTTGATATTATTGTTGATGTATTTTACGACACAATTTTACCGCTTAATGGCTTAATGGTGTGTTTGTTTGTAATGTACCGCTGGAAAAAAGCACGCTTAACGCAAGAGCTAAGCTTAGGTTCGCCTAATTATGCGGGAAGCTTGATGGAAAAGTACGTTAACTTTTCACTTTCAACGTTTATTCCTGTCATTCTAGCTGTGATATTTATAAATACAGTGGCGACTAAGTTTTTTGATTTAAAAATATTTGGTTTTTAAATAGACCTCTTTAAAAGCTTATTGAATAATATAATGCCGCTCAGTTAAGCTTAGCGGCATTTTTTATGAGCGTTTTTTTCAGGTATCTGGTAACTATTAAAAGGATTTAAAATGAATAAAATTATTATTGGGTTTGCTTTTGCTATTTCATCATTTGGCGCATTTGCACAAAGCGCTGATGGTTGGCCTGAAGGCGGTGCAATGCACACCGGCAATACTTATAATTTAGAGGGTAATAGATACAAAACTAAAATCAGTAAAATGATGGATGAAATTTACGCGCAACTAACTGATGATTACCAATTTGATGCAGTTAAAGCGCAAATATCAGCATGGGAGCAGTATATAGATGCTACATGTAACGTTGTTGGCATAGCAACGGGTGCCGGCGGCTCTTGGCCCTCAACGTATAGTGTTAAATGCGAAAGAAGCCTAAGTTATGATAGATACTTTGCGACTAAAAATGCGCTAAAGTGTGTTAATAGATTGAGCAAAGAAGAGTTTGTAGGGCGTAGCGAAAAGTTAAATTGTTTAATTCAAACATTAAATATAAAAATATTTTAAGGTTTGCAGCAGCGCTACAGCTAAATTATACAGTTAGCTGTAGCATTTTAGGCTTTATAGCAACTCAATACTTACTGTTGCGCCTTTTTCGATATTGCCGCTTTGTGCTGGCACCACAATTAAGCAGTTAGCTTTACTAAGCGACGAAAGTACACCCGAGCCCTGTTTATTAAACGGGGCAACCACCAAGTCACCTTGCTCGTTAGTTGTTGCAGTACCTCGCTGAAAGTCGGCTCTGCCAGGGCGCTTTTTAATAACGGATGTAGTAACCGCGTTAAAACGCATTTTAGGGTTTACTTCACCAAGACCCGACAGCTTTTGCAGTGCAGGCTCTACTAACTGATTAAACGTAACAGCAGCCGACACAGGGTTACCTGGCAAGCCAAAAAAGTAACTGTTACTTAGTTTACCAAAGGCAAAAGGTTTGCCTGGTTTCATGGCTATTTTCCAAAAGTGAATTTCGCCAATTTCGTTGAGCACTTCTTTAGTAAAGTCGGCTTCACCAACCGATACGCCGCCTGAGCTTATTACGGCATCGGCAAGTTCATTCGCTTTTAAAAATGCATTAGTGATGAGTTCTTTGTCATCAGGGATAATCCCTAAATCAATCACGTCGATATTTTTTTGTTGCAGCGCACTAATAATAACAGCGCGGTTACTTTCAAAAATAGCGCCTTGCTTAAGCGGCTGACCAGGTTCTATTAGCTCATCGCCTGTAGAAAGCACGGCTATTTTTAAGGTTCTTACCACGTCTATATTGGCAATTCCCAAAGATGCAAGTAACCCCACATCAACGGCTTTTAATTTATCGCCTGCTTTTAAAATAACATCGTCGATTGCTATATCTTCGCCAGCAAAACGTACGTTTTCATTTAGCTCTGGTTGCGCGGTAAACGTAATTTTATCGCCATCTACCGAGGCGTTTTCTTGCATTACAACGCCGTTAGCGCCGGGTGCAATGGCGGCGCCGGTCATTATTCTTACGCATTGCCCTAGGGTAAGCGTTCCTTCAAAAACTTGACCCGCAAACACGCTACCTACTTGTGTATAGGTTAAGCTTTTATCTGAAATACATAGCGCATAGCCATCCATTGCGGAGTTATCATGCGCTGGTACGTTTATAGTTGATTTAACATCGCTTGCTAAAACGCGATCAACGCTTTGCATTATAGTGATGGTTTCAACGTCTTTAACTGGCGTTATTGAGCCAAGTATATTTTGTATTGCAGTTTCAATTGGCAATAAACCGGGTGCATTGCAAACATCGTTCATATATATTGCTTACTTAAATCATTTTATTTTGAAACAATACTTATAATGTCAAAGCTTTACAATACATGGTTGGGTTATTTTTTGCTTATCGCATGCATGCTTTCGTGCGGCGTAAACGCAAAAGAAACGCTGCAAGTAGCCGTAGCGAGTAATTTTAAAACTGTATTGCAAACCCTACTAAAAAAATCCCCATTACCTAATGTTGACGTGAAAATATCAGCCGCTTCTAGCGGTGTTTTATATTCGCAAATAGTGCATGGCGCACCATTTGATGTGTTTTTATCGGCCGACGATTTTCGACCGCAATCACTTATTAAAGAAGGCTATGCCGAGCAAAGTAGTTTAATCACTTACGCGTTAGGCGAACTTGCTTTGTGGCAACCCAAAGCTGAAAAAGTAAATGATAAAGTAGCCATTGCTAATCCGCGTTTTTCACCATACGGGCGTGCCTCAGAGCACTACGCGAATAACCATTTTAAAAAGCCAGTAAATTATGTGTACGGTAATAATATTACGCATGCATTTCAGTTTGTTGAAAGTGGTAATGTAGGAATAGGGCTGGTGGCTGTTTCATCACTAAAGGCAGCTTATAGTAACACGCAAGATCAAAAATATTTAGATTACACCGTGCTGCCTACAAATCAATATCCCGATATAATTCAACAAGGCGTTATTATTAGCTCGACTAAAAAGCGTGCTAGCGCTAAGCAACTCATGCAATTTTTAATGACAGAAGCTACGCAGCAGCAGTTAATTGAATTAGGTTACAGAATAAAGGACAACAATGCTTCAAAGTGATTTAACCGCGCTGTGGTTAACTATAAAACTTGCCTTTATAACCGCAGTGCTCCTTCTTGTTTTTTGTATTCCACTGGCTTACAAGCTCGCTGGCTATAACGGTAAATTTAAACCATTTTTAGAGGCATTAATTGCAATGCCTTTAGTGCTGCCGCCTACGTTATTAGGGTTTTACTTACTTGTTTTGTTTTCGCCTGATCACGCTTTTGGGCAGTTTTGGTTTTGGCTAACGGGTACTCAGCTTGCGTTTAGTTTTCAGGGCGTGGTTATTGGCTCGCTTTTTTATTCGCTGCCTTTTGTAATGCAGCCTCTTGTGGCTGGGTTTAAGCATATTAATCAAACCTATAACGAAGCAGCCATTGCGCTTGGGTTAAGCCCGTTTAAACGCTTTGTGCATTTAATTATTCCGCTTTTAAAACCCAGTATTGGTAGCGCATTTGCTTTAGGCTTTGCGCATACATTGGGTGAGTTTGGTTTGGTATTAATGATTGGCGGTAATATTCAGGGGCAAACACAGGTGGTGTCTATTGCGCTTTATGACCATGTTGAATCGTTAAATTATACGGCGGCGCATCAGCTTTCACTTATTTTACTGGCTATTTCGTTTGCCTGTTTAGTGCTGTTATTTAAGTTTAATAAAAGCATTGTAGGGGTTAAGCAATAACATGATTAAGTTAAGCCTTTTTAAAGCACTCAATAACTTTGATTTAGATATAAACCTTGAGCTTGAGTCGTTTAATGTATTGGGTGTTTACGGGCCTTCTGGCTCGGGTAAGTCAACATTACTGCGTTGTATTAGCGGTTTAGAGCCGGCAAAAAATGTTTATGTAAACAATCAGCCAGTGCATGAGTTACCAAGCGATAAACGCGGTATTACGCTTCAGTTGCAATCGTGCCCGTTGTTTCCTCATTTAGATGTGGCAGGTAATTTAGCGTTTACACAAAAACACTGCGGGAATAAACAAACTAGCTTAACGCTAGAATACGTTGTTAAAGCGCTTGAATTACAAGACTTACTAAACCGTGACGTACAAAGCTTATCGGGTGGCGAACGCCAACGTGTAGTATTTGCGCGTACGCTGTTAGCAGGTCAAAAATTTATAATGCTTGATGAGCCTTTTAGTGCGCTTGATTGGTCATTGCGTTTTAAAACGCTCACTAAACTTAGCGAGTTTGCAGTTAAGTTTAATATTAAATTTATAATAGTAAGTCACTCATTAAAAGAGCTGCTATTTTGCTGCGATACCCTTATTCAGCTTGATAAAGGTAAGGTGATAAACCAGGGTGCAAGTGCACACGTTGCAAAGGCTATTTATGCAAACGATAGGCAAACACCGCTGAGCTTAATTAATTACGATGTGGTTAAATTTGATGAAGACTACGGGCTATATCAACTACAATTACAGCAAAGTGAGCAGCCGCTTTTTGTGCTTCCTGCACTTGTAGACAGCAGTAATAAGCTAATTATAGAAAGTGAGCAAATGTCGTTTAGTGCTTTAAAGCCTGAGCAAACAACGCACAGTAATGTTTTAAGGTCGGTATTAATTCAGGCTGAGCTTATTAATAATAAGTGGCAGCTAACGCTTAATGTAGATGGGCAAACATTGTATTGTTTGGCATCAAGACGAGTGTGGGACAAAAACGACTTTAAAGTGGGCGATGTGCTTTATACAACAATCAGTAATCTAGAATAACTAAATGCTGCACACCGCACATTGACTGTTTTTAGCTATTTTAAAACGATTAAACTCCATGCTTAAACCATCCACCAGCAATAAGTGCTCGCTTAAACCACTTGGCAAACCAGCAAGCATTTTTAGCGCTTCAGTAGCCTGAATGCTGCCTATTAGCCCCACAATAGGGGAAAGTACACCGGATTCAGAGCAGCTTTGTGTTTGTTCACTAAAAAATTGTGATAAACAGCCATAACAATGGCTGTTTTCATCCATAGTAAAACACGCGACTTGTCCTTCCATACGTATTGCAGAGCCTGACACTAGCGGAACTTTAGCTTTAAAACAGGCGCTATTAAGTGCATTGCGCGTTGCTAGGTTATCTGAGCAATCAATCACTATATCAATGTTATTAAATAATTGTTCTGTAGAGGTACTTGTATCAAAAAATGCCTCAATGGTGTTTATGTCTATTTCACTATTAAGCGCGTTAAGCTGCTTTTTAGCAGCACTGCATTTTGAACTACCAATATCACTTTCTTTATACAGTATTTGCCTTTGCAGGTTGGTCACGTCTATTTCATCGTTATCAACTAAGGTAAGCGTCCCAACGCCAGATGCCGCTAAGTATTGACCTACCGCACACCCAAGCCCACCCACACCAATAATTAAAGCATGCGATTGCCATAGCTGCTCTTGTCCGTCTATATCAAGCTGCGGCAGCATAATGTGCCGAGAATAGCGCAGTTGCTGCTGGTAAGTTAATGGTGTTTTTTGCATTTTCAAACTTCTCAACCTTTTTTTGAACAATACCAAGTTGTTAAATCCAAGAGCAAGTAGTAACGCTTTTTATTTGCACTCTAACAACCCAGAGCCCTTCACTCATATAGTGCAACTATAACGTATAAAAACAGCTGTGGCATGTAACCATATGAAATTTATGGTTTTTAATTAGTGGCTCAGTAATTGCTATATCGGGTTAACTTAAATTTAACAAACATTGGGCTGCTACTCATATAAAAGAGTGGAGCATTAGTAAAACAATAATACGTTTACGAGGAAATAAACATGCAACCGAGTTCAGGGTTTAACCTAATATCGTTTAGCGGAAAAATGAAAGTATTGCATCTAAGTTGGATGGTCTTTTTTGTGTCATTTTTTGTATGGTTTAACCATGCTCCTTTATTAGGTGCCATAGCGGGTTCACTTGGGATCACCATGGCACAAGTTAAAACATTACTAATTTTAAATGTAGCGTTAACTATTCCAGCGCGTGTTGTGGTGGGTATGCTAACCGATAAATTTGGTCCCCGTATTGTTTATGCGGCACTCCTTATTAGCTGTAGTATTCCATGTTTTATGTTTGCTATGGCAACTACATTTGAGCAAGCCGCAATAGCGCGTTTTGCTTTAGGCTTTATTGGTGCTGGCTTTGTTGTGGGCATTCGTATGGTGAGTGAATGGTTTCCTGCTAATGAGTTGGGTATAGCGGAAGGTATTTATGGCGGTTGGGGTAATTTTGGATCAGCAGCAGCGGCTATGTTATTACCAATTATTGCACTTATGTTTGGTGGCGAAGATGGCTGGCGTTATGCAGTAGGTTTAACCGGTGTATTAAGCGTTATATTTGGTGTTATTTGGTATTTAAATGTAACCGATACGCCAAAAGGTGGTACATACTTTAAACCTAAAAAAGTAGGCGCAATGGAAGTAACCAGTAAAGGCGACTTTGTATTACTGCTTATTATGAAAATTCCTATGTACGGCGCATTAGCATTACTTACTTGGAAGCTTTCGCCAACCGGTGCTAACTTAATTTCGGCTAATTTTGTACTTGCTGTGTATGCTTTTTTAGTCCTACTTTATATTTACGAAGTGTATAAAACCTTTGACGTAAATGGTCATATTTTTAAAGAGCCTGTACCTGAGTCGCATCGTTATGAGTTTAAGCAAGTGGCTGTTTTAAATATTTTATATTTTACAACTTTTGGTTCTGAGCTTGCGGTTGTCTCTATGTTGCCGCTGTTTTTTATGGATGTGTTTGCGCTTGATATGGTGTATGCCGGTATTTTAGCCTCTGCTTACGCATTCATGAACTTAGCATCTCGCCCTGGTGGCGGTTGGATTTCAGATAAATTAGGTCGTCGTATAACACTTATTGTACTTACGATGGGTCTTGCTGTTGGTTATTTTGTAATGGGCTTGGTTGATGCATCGTGGCCTTTATGGCTTGCTGTAGTAGCTGCTATGGTATGTTCGTTCTTTGTGCAAGCAGGTGAAGGCGCTGTATTTGCCGCAGTACCGCTAATTAAGCGTCGTTTAACAGGGCAAATTGCAGGTATGACAGGCGCATACGGTAATGTTGGTGCAGTAGTTTACTTAACGGCATTGTCACTTGTTGATTATCAAACCTTCTTTTTCATTATTGCGGGTAGTGCATTACTTGGCTTGGGCGCACTGTTTTTTATGAAAGAACCAGATGGACACATTACCGAAGTAAATGAAGACGGCACCGTTGAACTTATTTCAGTGACTTAAGGCATTATTGACCATGTTTGATGAAACACTCCACGCTAAAGCGCTAAAAAATGAACTCAACGTTTCATTTGGCGGGCACAGTGCTAAAGGGTTAAAAGCAGAAAACCAAGATGCGTTTGCAGCTCTTAATACCAAAGCGCAAGAAAAAGAGTCTAAAGGCGTTATTGCCTGCTTAGCCGATGGGTGTTCATCAGCAAAAAATGCTAAACAAGCGTCTCAACTTTCGGTTACTCATTTTATAAATGAGTATTTAAATACCCCCGAAAGTTGGGCGGTTAAAAAGTCAGTGTCGAAGGTGTTAGCAAGTTTAAATCAGTGGCTTTATTCGCAATCGGTTAATTACAATCACCTTGGTCAACGCCAAGCCGATTGGATGACCACTTTTACAGCACTTATTTTAAAGTCGGCAACGGGTTATATATTTCACTTAGGTGATACGCGTATTACCCGCTTGCGAGGAAATAAAATTGAGGCGATAACACGGGATCACAAAGTAAACGATACGCTAACGCGTGCACTTGGCGCACAACTTCATCAAGAAATAGATGTTTACGAAGTTGACCTTAAAGCAGACGATATTTATATATTAACCTGCGATGGCGTACACGATGTGCTCCCAAACAGCGATATAGCTAAATTAATTAATGAACACGTTAATTTAGAGCGCACTAATTTAGAAAATGCAGCTAAAGCAATTACCGAACTTGCATTAGCGCGAGGGAGTGACGACAACGTAAGTTGCTTACTGGTAAAAGTAGAAAATATTGCCGAGCAAAAGTTAGATGAGCTTTATCATTCGCTAACACGACGAAAGATTCCACCTGCGCTTAATGTTGGGCAAAAAATTGATGACTACACGGTTATTCGTAAATTGCATGCCAGTAGTCGCTCGCACATTTATTTAGTGCAACAAGCGCCCGATATACCGCCAGTGGTTTTAAAAGCACCTTCGGTTAATTTTGAAGACGATGTGCACTACCTTCAAGGCTTTATAAGAGAAGGCTGGGTAGGTCAACGCATAAACCATTTAAACGTGATGAAAGTATTGAGTACGCAATCGCAGAGTCGTTTTTTGTATCATATTTGTGAGTACATGGACGGGCAAACACTCAGTGATTGGAAGCACGATGTGCCGCACCCAGAAATAACCCAAGTGCGCAGTATTATTGAACAAATAGTACATGCACTAAGGGCGTTTCAACGACTCGATATGGTACATCGCGATTTAAAACTCGATAATGTAATGATAGATGCGCACGGAAAAGTAACGCTCATTGATTACGGCACAGTAAGTGTTGCAGCTATGGACGAGTCGGTCAAACAAATTGCGGATGATTGCCCGCAAGGCACTGCCGACTACACCGCACCCGAAACACTTATTACTATGCACGCCGATTTTAAAAGTGATTTGTTTTCACTTGGCGTTATTGCATACGAGTTATTGTGCTCAAAATTACCTTACAAACCACTGCCACTTAACCACGTAGCGCCAAAAGATTACAGCCATTGGCACTACACAAGTATTCGTAAATACAGAGCCGATATTCCGTTTTGGTTAGATCAAGCCCTTATGAAAGCGCTTGCCCCTAAACCTGAGCTCAGATACCAAGCTTTTTCTGAGTTTATAAACGATATCAACAAACCTAATCCTTATTTAGAAAGTACCGCTAATAAAAGCTCAATAATGAAACGCGATCCAGTTATGGTGTGGAAATGTATTTCGCTGTGTTTATTTATTGCTTTGGTATGTGTATTAATAATTAAAACTTAGAGAACCAAAATGCTTAACTATAAGAACAACTTACCTATTATTTTTATACTGGGTTGCTTCACTGCGCCTTCAATAAGCTTTGCTGCGCAAACTGATCTTGATTTTAGACTGCGTTTTGAAAGCGTTGATCAAGAAAATGCCTTAAAAGATGCAAGCGGCTTAACACTTAGAACCCGCTTAACGCATCAAACAGACGAGGTTAATGGTTTTTCAGCCGTTATTGAAGTAGAAGACACTCGCAGCCTATTGGGCGTAGATGATTACAACAATACGGTGGGGGAAAACACTAATTACTCTGTTATTGCAGACCCAGAAAGCACTGAGATAGACCAAGGTTTTGTTAAATATGCCCGCGATGGTCTATCGCTAAAAGTAGGACGCCAAGTAATAGCCCTTGATGGGCAGCGTTTTGTTGGGCACGTAGGTTGGCGCCAAGATAGGCAAACCTTTGATGCAGCAACCATTAATTACGCATTAAATAACATAGATTTACAGTACAGTTATTTAAATAAGCGTAACCGCATATTTGCTGACGATAAAGACATTAAATCGTCCGATCATCTAATTAATGCAAGCTTTAAAACAGACTTCGGCAAAGTGGTTTTATACAGTTACTTATTAAGTGACGATGCACTACAAGACGACAGTTTAGACACTTATGGCGTTTCTTTTAACGGTAATAAAACCCTAAACGACATAAAGTTTTATTACAAAGCGGAGTATGCAACGCAGTCTGCCTCAACAAACGTGAGTGATTTTGATGCCGATTACTATGCACTTGAAGGCGCTGTTGATTTAAATGGTTTGGGCAATAAGACAGTAACATTAAAAGTCGGCATAGAGTCACTTGGCTCTGACAATAGCGATTACGGGTTTGCAACACCACTTGCCACGTTACATAAATTTAATGGTTGGGCAGATACGTTTTTAAATACACCCGCACAAGGCTTGGACGACACTTACATAAGTTTAAATGGTAAAGCGTTTGACGGAAAATGGCTGGTGGCTTATCACAGTTTTGATGCTAATGAGCAATCAAATGGGGTTGACGATTTGGGTACTGAACTAAACGTACAATACGTTAAACCTATTAATAAACAATACGCAGTGGGTGTTAAATATGCTGATTACTCAGCGGGCGATACTGCAGCTAATAAAGTCGATACTCAAAAATTGTGGATATGGATGAGCGCTAAATTTTAATCCTCTTTATCTTCTAATATCCTCTTGTAATTTATAGCGACACAAGATGGTGCAATTGCACCATCTTGTGGGGCTTTATGCTTTTTACTTCTGCACCAATGTAGGCAACTTGCTGATTTTAAATGCTTATATATTTGGCTTACATATTGCTATAACAATCCTATAACAAATCATTCGATTTCAATTTTAGTCAATTACTAAAGTAGATATCATTTTAAGGTGAGTAAATGCTAAGCAAGCAGCGTGTTGTAGTGGTAGGAAACGGAATGGTGGGGCACCATTTTGTGCAGCAGCTGGTTTCTCAAAATCAGGCTGATGAGCAATTTGAAATTACGGTATTAAGCGGTGAAGACCGTTTAGCGTATGACCGCGTACAACTATCGTCTTTTTTTAAAGGTAAAACCGCAGACGACCTCGCACTTACATGCAATAAAACCTATGACGATTGGCAAGTACGCTTTCATACTCATTCTAAAGTGGTTGATATAAATCGTGATATGCACACTGTAACGACCGCTAAAGGGGAGTTGTTTGAATACGACAAACTTGTGCTTGCTACAGGTTCATTCCCATTTGTACCGCCTATACCGGGTAAAGATCGCGAGCATTGCCTTGTTTATCGCACCATTAACGATTTACACGCAATAAAAAACTCAGCCCACGGCAGCAAAGTAGGCGTGGTAATTGGTGGCGGTTTACTGGGTCTTGAGGCTGCAAACGCATTAAAGCAATTGGGTTTACAGACTCACGTAATAGAATTTGCACCGCAACTTATGGGTGTACAAGTTGATGCGGGGGGCGGTCGGTTACTAAAAAACAAAATTACAGATTTGGGCGTTACTGTACATACGTCAGTGGCGACTGAGGAAATAGTAGAAGGTGAAAGTTGCCGTTACAAAATGTGTTTTAAAGGCGGCAAAACCCTTGAAACCGATATGATTGTATTCTCAGCAGGTATTCGCCCTTATGATAATTTAGCCCGCGAGTTTAATTTAGAGTTAGGCGAGCGCGGCGGTATTGTAATTAATAACCACTGCCAAACGAGCGATAAAAACATATACGCAATTGGTGAATGTGCACTGTGGAATAATTTTATTTTTGGCTTAGTGGCACCCGGTTACGCCATGGCTAAAATTGCAGTTGGGCATATTTTACAACAGACCCAGCAAGGTTCCTTGCAAAGTAATGGCTTAGACAATAAAGCCGATGAGTTCAGTGGTGCCGATATGAGCACCAAGCTTAAATTAATGGGTGTTGAAGTAGGCTCTATTGGCGATGCACATGCACGCAGCGAAGGTGCAATAAGCTATTATTTTGAAGATCAACCCAATGGTATTTATAAAAAAGTAGTCACTAATTCACAAAGTAATAAGCTGATTGGCGCCGTGCTTGTTGGCGATACCAGCGATTACGATAATTTACTGCAATATCATTTAAACGACATTGAACTTACCACCGCCCCAGAAGCGCTCATTATGCCCCTTGCTGGCGACATAGCAGAGCTAAGCGCCGATGACTTGCCTGATGACGCCATTATTTGCGCTTGTCATAAAGTAACTAAACACACCATTGAACAAACAGTCGCTAAAGGCTGCATAGATTTGGCAAGTGTGCAGCAAAGCACCAAAGCCAGTACAGGCTGTGGTGGTTGTGAAAAACTCGTTCAAAACGTAATAAGCAGCGCACTCGCTAAAGCAAGTAACACTATTAACGTAGTTACCCTTAATGAGCCTGTAAAACAGCCCGCATAAATTAAAGCACACTAAAAGAGAGCAGTATGGCAACCGCAAACACGTCACCAACTATAAATAAAACGAGTTTAAAACAAACAACATGTGCTTACTGTGGTGTAGGGTGTGGTGTTGATATTTCACTTTTTAATAATGTGCCAACCAAGCTTGAAGGCATGCGAGAGCATCCCGCAAACTTTGGTCGTTTATGTGTAAAAGGCACGCATTTGCTTGACACAACAGGCAGTGATAATCGCTTAACGTCGCCTCTTATTAATAACCAATCCGTTACGTGGGATGAAGCAACCGACCACGTTGCCAATAAATTTAACGACATAATACAAAAGCACGGACCCGATGCGGTGGCTTTTTATGTATCGGGGCAGTTACTTACTGAAGATTACTACATCGCTAATAAATTAATGAAAGGCTACATAGGCTCAGGCAATATTGATACAAATTCGCGCCTGTGTATGTCGTCTGCTGTGGCAGGTTATAAACGGGCTTTTGGTGAAGACGTAGTGCCGTGTACTTACGAGGATTTAGAGCAAACTGAGCTGCTTATTTTAATTGGCTCTAATGCAGCATGGACTCACCCGGTTTTATATCAGCGAATGGAGCGTGCAAAGCAACTTAACCCAAATATGAAAGTGGTGGTTATTGATCCGCGTAAAACCGACACCGCTGAGCTTGCCGACTCATTTTTAAATATAAAACCAGGCAGTGACGCTGCGCTTTATAACGGTTTGCTTAATTATTTAAATAAGCATAACCACCTCGATACGCAATTTATTGCTCAGCACACAAACGGCTTTGAAAGCGCACTGCAAGAGGCAACAAAATGGAGCTGTGAGGCAGTTAGCGACTTTTGCGATATAGCAATTGAGCAAGTAACTGAGTTTTACGCGCTATTTGCTAAAAGCCCAAGTGCGATTAGCTTTTATTCAATGGGTATAAATCAGTCAAGCTCGGGTGTAGATAAATGCAACGCCATTATTAATGCGCATTTAGCCTCAGGTAAATTACTTAAACCAGGTAGCGGTCCGTTTTCTATTACTGGGCAACCCAATGCGATGGGCGGGCGCGAAGTAGGTGGTTTGGCTAATCAGTTAGCGGCACATTTAGATATTGAAAACGCAGCGCATCAATCACTTGTACAACGTTTTTGGCTCTCGCCAACGATCGCTAAAAAAGCAGGCAGCAATGCCATCGATATGTTTGATGAAATAGCCGCAGGCAAAATAAAAGCAGTGTGGATAATGGCTACAAACCCAATGGTGAGCTTGCCCAATAACGCCGCTATTAAAAAAGCATTAGAGACCTGCGAGCTGGTAGTTGTATCTGACTGTATTGCAAAAAGTGATACGTTAAAATTTGCCGATGTTGCTTTTCCATCAACCGGATGGGGCGAAAAAAACGGCACAGTAACCAACTCAGAGCGCAGAATATCAAGGCAGCGCCCGTTAGTAGCGCCTTATGCAGGAGCTAAAAACGATTGGCAAATTATGTGCGATGTTGCTAAAAAAATGGGCTTTGAAGGTTTTGATTTTACAGACCCAAGTGGCATTTTTGAAGAATGGGCACAATTAACTGACTTTGAAAATAATGGCAGCCGATTATTAAACCTCTCTGGTTTAGTTGGGCTCACACAAAATCAGTATGATAATTTAAAACCCATTATGTGGCCTGTTGTTAAAAATCAGCCTTATAAAAATGGTCAGGTTTTTACAAATAACCAATTTAGCACCATTGATAAAAAGGCGCGTTTTATACCCATAATGCCGCAATTACCGGTGCAAAAAACATCAAATGATTACCCGTTTGTAATGAACTCAGGGCGTATACGCGACCAATGGCATACCATGAGCCGCACGGGTAAAAGCACTGCGCTTTCATCGCATATTACACGCCCGTACATTGAAATTAATCCGCTTGATGCCAGTAAATTAGCAATTAAACAAAACGATTTAATAAGTGCGATTGCCCAAACTGGGCAGGTTACCGCGCATGCAAAAGTAACCGATGCCGTGCGAAAAGGTGAATGCTTTATGCCTATTCACTGGAACAAGCAATTTGCATCATCAGCAACAGTAAGTGGGTTGTATCAATCGGTAGTTGACCCTCTATCTGGTCAGGCTGAGTGCAAACACGGCGCTGTTAATATAGTTAAAGCACCCTTTGTGCAATATATGCAGCTGTTTGCTAAAAACGAACTTGTTATAGACAGTGATTTTTGGCTCAAAGTTAATGCAAGTAATTGCTTTAATTACCAATTGGCGCTTAATGAACCAAAAAGTGATTTACTGTATTACTGCCAAACCTTAACTGGTTTACAAGGGCAGTGGTCGGCTATGAATACGGCAAAAGCCATGCATGTGCAGTGTATTCAAAACGATCAATTAGCGTTTGTTGGTGTTATTTCTAACGAGCAAAAAGAAATATCACTTGAGTGGATAAACCATTTGTTTGCAGAGCCATTACTGACTTTTACACAGTTACAGTCTTTGCTTTATGCAACCCCCGATGAAGAATTTACCCAAGGTGCACAAGTGTGTAGCTGCTTTAAAGTAAGAGAGCAGCCAATTATAAACGCCATTAAAAACGGTGCAAACACAGTCGAGCAATTGGGGTCTGAACTTAAATGTGGAACGAATTGCGGTTCGTGTAAAACACAATTAAGCCAATTAATAAAACAACATTACAAAGCAGGTTCTAGCAGCATTGATGTTGCGGTTGTAATGTAAAGAAAAAAGGAAGCATATGCTTAATGATCAATTTGGTCGGCAGTTTAACTATTTGCGTCTCTCAATAACCGATGTATGTAATTTTAGTTGTAGTTATTGTTTACCAAACGGGTATCAGTGCGATACGCCGCGTAATTTTTTAAATAAAAACGAAATTAGCACGCTGGTAAATGCGTTTGCAGAGCTAGGTACTAAAAAAGTGCGCATTACAGGTGGCGAACCGTGCTTGCGAAACGACGTCACCGATATTATAAAACTCTGTAAAAACACGCGCGGCATAGAAAAAGTAGCCATTACTACCAACGGGTTTAATTTATTAAAGAAAATTGATGAATTTGCAGAAGCAGGGCTTGATGCGCTTAATGTCAGCATTGATAGTTTAAATCCGAGTATGTTTAAACTCATAACAGGGCACGACAAACTTACCCTTATTTTAAAAGGGATTGAGCGCGCGGTAGAGCTGGGCATAAAAGATATAAAAATAAATGCGGTGCTTGCCAAACAGTTTAATAAAAACCAATTGAAGGATTTTTTAGCGTGGGTAAAACACCACAAAGTTACGGTGCGCTTTATAGAATTAATGGAAACCGGTGACGGCGCAACCTTTTTTGAAGAAAACCACTTAAGTGGGCAAACGGTTAAAGCCCAGCTTTTAGCTCAAGGCTGGTTACAAGTAGTTAGGGGAAAGCTAAATGGACCCGCTGAGGAATTTTGTCATCCAGATTACGATGGTCGTATTGGTTTAATAATGCCTTACAGCAAAGATTTTTGTAAAAGTTGTAATCGCTTAAGGGTGTCGGCGCTGGGTAAATTACACTTATGCTTGTTTGCCGAGCAAGGTATAGATTTACGCGAACTACTAAACGAGGACGATACTGCAGCGACCGTAAAGGCAATTCAAGCCGCTATGGGCAATAAAGAAATAAGCCATGAGCTGGATAAACGCTTAACAGGTGCGACAACTCACTTAGCCATGTTAGGCGGCTAATATGGGAGCTGATGTGAATACTCATATAAAAGCTGATATAAAATCCAATATAAAAGTTAAGCGAGATTTTACAGGCGTTGTGCTTGCTGGTGGTAAGTCATCAAGAATGGGCACAGACAAAGCCGATTTAGTTTTAAAAAATAAAACGCTTTTGCAAAATGCGTGTGATTTATTAAAAGAGGTAGGTGCTAAAAATATATTGGTAAGCCGCAACGTTACAAATCCAGTCAAGTCATTGAGCCATTACTCGCCGAGCGATTATCCCTCAGAAAAGTACGTTAAAGATATATACCCAAACAGCGGACCCCTTGGCGGAATTTACTCCACATTAATAGTCACCGAGCACGATTTACTTATTACTGCGGTTGATATGCCTCTACTTACGAGTAGTTTGTTAAGCACAATAGTGCTGGCTTCTCAGACAAATAACGTACAAAGTGTGAGCAATCAATTAAATCAGTCACAAATACATGCTTGGCACTTTGAAAATGAACCACTACCGCTGTATATTCGTAATACAAGCAGTGTAAAAAATCATTTAAAACACATACTCACAAACGCAAACAGTCATAAATCAATAAAACAGTTTACCCAAAGCATTGGTGTGCAAACGCTTTTATGTAATAAAGCGCATGCATTAATAAACACCAATACACCGGCGCAATTTAAAGCTGTAAATGAGCATTTTGACCTAAGCATTAACCTATTGAGAAGAACATTATGAGCCACACAAGCGATACACAAATACCTTTAAACATTGCCGTACTTACAGTAAGCGACACGCGCGATGCGATTACCGATACTTCTGGTCATTACTTAATTAAAGCGCTAACTGAGGCGGGTCATCACTTAGCGGATAAAGAAATTGTAAAAGATGATGTTTACCAAATGCGCGCTATTGCATCGCAGTGGATAGCCGACGACACCATTCACGCTATTTTAGTGACTGGTGGTACAGGATTTACCGAACGTGATTCAACACCTGAGGCATTTGCGCCGCTGTTTGATAAAAGCGTAGACGGCTTTGGTGAGCTATTTAGACATATATCGTACGGTGAAATTGGTAACTCAACTATTCAATCTCGTGCACTTGCAGGACTTGCTAACAACACCGTTATTTTTTGTATGCCAGGCTCTACAGGCGCATGTAAAACAGCGTGGACAGGCATTATAAAAGATCAACTTAACTCAATGCATAAACCGTGTAACTTTGTACCGCATATTACCATTGGTAAAAAGTGTGAATCGCGTGAGCAATAGTATGTTAAGCCACGTTGACGAAAACGGCCAAGCTAATATGGTTGATGTATCGCTCAAAGACATAACCCTGCGCGATGCCTCAGCTGAAGCATTTATTAGCATGAGCAAGCTTGCCTTTGAACAAGTAATGCTTAATCAAAACAAAAAGGGCGATGTATTAGGCGTGGCACGTATTGCGGGTATTCAAGGCGCTAAAAAGTGCGCTGATTTAATCCCGCTTTGTCATCCGCTTGCACTTACTAAAGTCGCTGTTGATTTTGAACTTGATGAAGCAAACAGCCAAATTAAAATAACCAGCTACTGCAAACTTGCCGGTAAAACCGGGGTCGAAATGGAAGCGTTAACAGCGGTATCTGTGGCTAGCCTTACTTTGTTTGATATGTGTAAAGCAGCCGACCCACTAATGGAAATTAGCGGCATGCGCGTTACTCAAAAAGCTGGGGGCAAAAATGGCAGTTGGCAGCGAGATTAATCCAAACGATGCTATACCTAGCGCCAAAAATGTAGAGATATTATTTTTTGGGCAACTAAAAGAGCGGTTAAAGTGCAGTAAATTAAGCCTTGAAATTACGCAGCCGCTTAGTATTTCAGAGCTTAAATTAAGATTAGTGAGCCAATACCCGCATTGGCAACCGTGGCTGGAGGAGCGTGAGCTACTTGCAGCGCTTAACCAAACTATGTCATCAAGCGATGAGATAGTGAAAGCAGGGGATGAGCTTGCCTTTTTCCCGCCGGTTACAGGTGGCTAATGAGCATACATATTCAAGTACAAACCGATGATTTTAATGTAGGTGACGAGCACAATACGCTTTGTAGTAATGATAAAAGCGATGGCGCTGTTGTCACCTTTACAGGTTTGGTAAGAGAGTTCAGCAGTGACGATAACGTTATTGCACTTGAGCTTGAGCACTACCCTGGTATGACCGAGCAACTGCTTCAATCTATTGCAGAGCAAGCACAAACTCGCTGGCAACTGGCGAGAATATGCATTATTCATCGCGTTGGTTACTTAGCACTTGGCGAGCAAATTGTATTTGTAGGCGTAACTTGCCGCCATCGCCAAGCCGCGTTCGAAGGCGCACAATTTATAATGGATTACTTAAAAAACCATGCCACGTTTTGGAAAAAAGAGCACTTTAAAGACTCATCAAATTGGGTTAAGTTTAAACAAAGTGACAAACAAGCGCTGGGCAAGTGGGAAGAGTGATACAGATATTTAATTATTTACGTTCAGTAAAGGCTTTATAGCTCGATAATAAATAACTTATGTAACTCTCAGTTTGCGTGTGAAGTCTGCGTTTTTCGTGTTATAAATCAGCAATATTAGATTGTTAGCTCGACCCAAGTCTGGAAGACATATGCGCACATCAAAAATGTTATATTTTACAATATTATTACTTGTTCTACTTTCAGCTTTTCTTGCTGTATGGGTATATGATTTAAAAGAAGGTAAAGATTTACTAAGCTTTACCATATCAACAGTAAGCTTTTGTATAGCCGTATTAGCTTTATTTATTACTGTTAGAACATATACATCAATTGATAGTGTAAATAATATTAGCAAAATGGAAGGTAACATTTTAGATAATGAAAATTACGTAACCTCACTTCCAGAGTTGATTAACCAGTTTAAGTCCCAAGATGAAAATACACTAGAGAAAGAAATTTTTGACTCTATTGAGCATAAACTAAAAAAAGAGTCAGAAACCGCCGTTCTTTTTGCCGATACCCTGCAATATATAATTGACCTAATTGTTTTATTTCCAGCTGTTTTTAATGCATCAGAAACTAACAAAGTGCTTTATAAAAAGCGTATGGATACAATTTTGTCAGAAGTTGATAGGCGCTGTGAAATATTGCACTCGGTGAGTAAAGGTAATTCAATTCAAATAACGGAAACGATAAAGCTATTTAAAGCTGTTGTGTCTTACCAAAGTTTTGTAGCTGATGATAATTTTAATATTCATGCAGACTTACTTCATGTGAGAGGTCCAATTCTTCGTAATCCAGTTACAAAAACCATTTACCACAATTACCTAGGTTTGTATTACAACAAAAAAGGCATGCATTTATTACGAGAGTCGCTAAATATGAACTCTGTAGATATTTTGTCGATTGATGGTTTAGAGCTGGCTCAAAAAAACATTAATACCATAGAGCCATCAATACTTGAAGAAGTAAGTATGTATCTTAAATCTGCCGCTGAGCAGTTTGATAAAGCACTTAAAGTATCTAGCGAAGATGTTATGTGGCCTGGTTTTATTAATTACAATAAAGCACGTACGGTATATTTTTTAGCTTTACTATCAAATAGCGAACTTAATTGGTTAGATATTCTCGACGAAGCAATAGAGTCTCGCAGCAGGTTAAATCGACTAATTGACGAAATTTTAATGATAGACAGATCAAAATCAGCCAATATTGTTAGCACACATTTAAGAGAATTTTTTCTATATCAAGAAGAGTTAGCACGTACAGTAAAATTGAATATTTTACTGTCGAATAATCTAACCAGACAAAATAATGCACCTATTATATATAAAGGGATTAATATCTCTGATATATCAAACGAAAAACTAACTGACTTATTTGTTTCAATACAAAAGTTTTCTACAGTTAGTATTTACCAAGAAAAAATCATAAGTCGACTTAAGAATAACCTCGCTGTGACAAGCTAACAAAGCTTCAGCGAGAAAGTAGGGGATATACTATTTTTACGGCTTTTTTCTCATCATAAAAAAGCCACCTACCTATGCATGAAAAGTCATAGCAAGAATAAATGGCTCTTTATTAAAATGTTTTTTGGACTGAGCTTATTTTATTACACTTTTCCAATGCTCAAATCAGGCATTAAATTGAGCCTGTTATGAATGGCATGATGGATGAAAGATAACTTAGTTCGCACCGCTTGAGTAAGTACAAATGGGTAGGCATCGGCAAGTCCCATGCTGCGATTTAGTGAATTTAGAATGATCGAAAATTCCATCCAAGTATCTAAAATAGCATCAATCGATGTTTGTGAATTAAAGTAATAGGCACTTTGTGGCAATCGAAGCTCGTCTGCTTCATCTAATTCAAACTCATTACCCGTTGTTGAGCCTGTAATTGAAAAGTTTTTGGCTGTTTCTAGCGTATCGATAATATGCATGTAATGCGCCCATGTTTCTGCCCAGTCTTCATAAGGGTGCATAGTAGCGTATTCACTGATAAAGGTTTCATGCCAGTTAGCTGGCGCACCTTGCTTGTAATGAATATCGAGCGCTTGCTGGTAATCTAATTCGTCATCACCAAAATATTGCTTACATAAAGCATGTTTTTTTGGTGAATTTGCGATTAGTTGATCAAAATAATAATGACCAAGTTCATGGCGAAAATGACCAAGTAAAGTACGGTAACGCTCACCCATCGCTATTTTAGCTTGAGAGCGCGCTACGTCGTCTGCCTCGGCTAGGTTTATAGTGATATGTCCGCAATCGTGTCCTGTAAATACAACGTCTTGACCTATAATAGGGCTTACAAAGTGATCACTTACGTTACGATCTGCTATAAAATCGAAGCTTAATCCGCTTTCAGGTTCTTGAATCGTTGTATTTAAAGGGAGTGATAATGATTTTAATGTATACAAAGCGCGACGTTTTGCTGTCTCCATTTTTTTCCATAATGGAATATGTTCAACAATACTTAAATCGGGCACCGTTTCATTAAAGCGGCACGAAAAACACAGCACTTCGTCTTTATCGGCAACAGGTATAAATGTGTCTAAATTAACCATACCATTGCATACGTGATACTGAGCGTTGTTATCACATTTTTTATAAAAAACTTCAGGCGCTTCTGCTTTGTAAAATAACCCCGATTGCTCATCAATTTCATAGGGTTCAACTTGGTCGAACTCATCATCAATACCCACGGTTCTACCGCAAGCCAGACAATGGCTGCTTTCAAAAAATAAAATAAGTTGGTCTGTGCAATTACATTTAAATGTTTTCATATGTTACCGAATAAAAAAGAGACCGTATAAACCACTTTTACTTAGCGCTATGCTATTGGAGGATAGTGGTTAAATCCTTTTTAAAAGTTCAGACTTTTTAATATTAAATTCATCATCACTCAACGCATTAGAGTCGCGAAGTTGTGCTAACTTTTCAATAATTTGAAGTGTTTCGTCTACCGAGTATTGCCCCACAGTATTATTAGCCGGTGCTTCAACTTGGTTTGGTGTTAACGATGCAAAATTCGGCTGCGTTACTTGCTGCGTAAAATCTTTTTGAGGTTCTGGAGGCGTTGGCGTTTGCCCTGAAATTAATGGCAGGGTATTTACATTAATTGTCCCCCACTGACTGTTAAATGTAAGAGAGGTATTATTGCCTTGCTGTTGGCTTACACCACCAATATTATGATCTAACGTGTCGTATACGCTCACTTGTCCATTTAATTCAACGGCTAAGCGATTAGGGAATATAGCGTAGCGAATATTATTTTGCGCACCACTGCTAAATGGGCTGCCTAGATTACCTGGCCACCATTGATTGCTGCCAGGCGTTCCTGCAGGAATAACCGGAAATATTTGGTTATTGCTCAATATATTAGCAAGTTCGTTGCACAAGTTATCAACGGTTGATTTTAAGCCGTTGTTAAACATGTCGCCAACCATTGTCATTCCGCCGCGCATCCATTGACCAGAACCACCAAGTTCTGGGCAATTAAACTGTGCCATTGAGCAACCGCCGTTATTAACGCTAACTAACATGTGAATTACTGCATCGTGACTGAGGTTATAACGAGATGCTATACCATTAACTAAGTTTTCACCGACATCTGTTAGCTTTTGCATAAGAAAATATCCTATTAGGTAGATTGGGTTGATTTAAAAAATCTGAAAATACGCCAGGGCTGCATTACCTTTAGCATTGATGATAATGAAAAATTAACAGGTTAGTGAGGTGTGCTGGTTTTTCAAATTGGACGTGTTCTGTTTTGTTTGAAATTAAAACACACCACTGCAAAACTAATCTTTAAAGTAAGCATCTATGTATTAAAAGTTGCTTGTTTTATCTCATCGAGATTGTTAGTTTTACTGTAACGTAAGCGGTTAAAAATCGATCTAGTATAGCACCGTTACTTACTTTAACAGCAGCTTTATTGTGAACTATTTCTTACTATTTAATGATTATTTTGAATGATTTTTAAACTCTAAATAAATACTTTTAATTATAACCGTTTAGCGTTATAAATAATGGAGTAAGTATTTTGAAAAATTAACTTTATTTGTTTTATTTCAATATTTTAAATTAATTATCTTTAATTGTAAGTTATTTTAAAGCACTATTTTGGTGCATTTTCTGCACCATTAAAAATCTAAAATTGATGGTTTAAATTACACTAAGTTTACTATTTATTGAATTGGTGTGTTTTTCCTATTAATTAGGTCAAAACCTTTATGCATAACGTTGCTTTGTGCAAGAGCCGCGAGTGGATGAACAGTACTACTTAAGCAAGTCTTTTGGTATAAAAATTGCACAAGTGAATTAGTCCAAATAATATTTTCAGCGTTATATTGTGGCCATACATTATTAAAGGGGAATTAATAGATGACAATTACAGTTGGGATTTCGCACCATACTCAGTATAAATACGACCGGTCAGTTAATATGGGGCCGCATATATTCCGATTACGTCCAGCGCCACATAGCCGTACAAAAATTAAAAGTTATTCTTTAAAAATAGTTCCAGAAGATCACTATATAAATTGGCAACAAGACCCTTTTGGTAATTACCAAGCGAGGGTGGTGTTTAACAAGCCAACTACCGAATTTAGTTTTACAGTTGATTTGGTCGCCGAACTAACGGTTATTAATCCTTTTGATTTCTTTTTAGAAGATTACGCCGAAAACTTTCCGTTTGTTTACGATGCTATTTCAAAATCAGAACTCACTCCTTATTTAAAAAAACGCAAAGCCAGTCCAAAATTTAAAGAATTAATTGAATCTTTAAATCCTAAAGAGCCGCTTAGAAGCGTTGATTTTTTAGTGGCTGTTAATCAAGCTATTTATGAATTAGTAGGTTATGGCATTCGTTTAGAACCCGGTGTGCAAACGGCAAACGAAACAATAAGTAAAAAAACAGGTTCGTGTCGTGATTCTGCTTGGTTGTTAGTACAATTGTTTCGTCATTTAGGGTTGGCATCTCGATTTGTATCGGGCTACCTAGTACAGCTAACGTCTGATCAAAAATCACTAGATGGCCCAAGCGGTCCAGAAGAAGACTTTACCGATTTGCATGCATGGACCGAGGTGTATATTCCGGGTGCAGGTTGGATAGGGCTTGATCCTACCTCGGGTTTATTTGCCGGTGAAGGTCATATTCCATTGGCATGTACGCCAGAGCCAAGCTCGGCAGCGCCGGTAACCGGCGGTATAGACGACTGTAAATCTGAGTTTAGCTTTTATAATAAAGTAACGCGTGTACACGAAGACCCACGTGTTACTAAGCCGTATTCTGAGGCGCAGTGGGCTGCAATTAATCGCTTAGGTCAGCACGTTGATAATGTTTACAATGAAGAAAACATACATTTAACCATGGGCGGCGAACCTACGTTTATTTCTATTGACGATATGGAACATCCTCAGTGGAACACTGATGCCGATGGTAAAGAAAAAAGAATATTAGCTCAAAATTTATTTGTAGAAATGAATAAAGTATACACAAAAGGTGGCTTTACTCATTACGGACAAGGTAAATGGTATCCGGGTGAGCCATTACCACGTTGGCAATATGCGTGCTATTGGCGCAAAGACGGCGAGCCTTTATGGCAAGATGCTGCACTATTAGCCGATCCTAATAAAGATTATAAATTTGATCATACCGATACTAAAAAGTTTGCTGATAAACTGTGTGACTCACTTGGTCTTGAAACCAAGGCACTTACTACGGCTTATGAAGATATTTTATATCACATGTGGCAAGAAGCCTCATTACCTACCGAAATAAAGCCAGATCAACCAGAACTTCTCCATGCAATGAGCCGAAAAGGCTTTTTAGCTAAAATGGATAAAGGGATAGAAAAGCCTGTTGGCTATGTTCTACCTTTAAAATGGAACGATAGTAAAAACTGTTGGCAGTCGTGTACGTGGGAGTTTAAACGGGGTCATTGTTTTTTATTACCGGGTGAATCACCACTTGGTTATCGCCTACCTTTAGACAGCCTTGAGTGGAGCGGCAATATTATTGACCGCGACCCGTTTGATATTCCAGAAAATTTTGCCAAAGCGAAAAAGCTTAAAAAGGGCTTTATTGGTAAAGAAATGGTTAAAACTGCGCTTGTAATGGAAGTGAGAGAGGGGCGTTTATATATATTTATGCCACCAACAAGTCATTTTGAACATTACATGGGTTTAATAAGTAGTATAGAGAGTGTGGCTAAAGAACTTAAAATGCCGCTTGTTATTGAAGGCTATAGCCCACCTAAAGATAGCCGCGTAGAAAAATACGCTGTAACGCCAGATCCAGGTGTTATTGAAGTAAATATTCATCCTTCAACATCCTGGGATCAATTAGTCAGTCGAACTACAACGCTATATGGTTTAGCAAAAGAATGCCGACTAGGTACCGATAAGTTTATGGCAGATGGTCGCCATACTGGTACTGGTGGTGGTAACCACGTAACGCTTGGTGGCGAAACACCTGAGCAAAGCCCATTTTTACGCAGACCCGATATTTTAAGAAGTTTTATTACCTATTGGCAGCATCATCCTGGTTTGTCGTATTTATTTTCGGGGCTTTTTATTGGTCCTACAAGCCAAGCGCCGCGAGTGGATGAAGCCCGTGATGAAGTTTTATACGAGCTAGAAATTGCCTTTTCGCATATGCCCGAAGGTGAGGTACCTGAGCCTTGGTTAGTTGATAGGTTACTGCGTAATTTATTAGTGGATTTAACGGGTAATACACACAGAGCAGAATTTTGTATAGATAAGCTCTATTCACCCGACTCAGCCACAGGTCGTTTAGGGATTGTAGAATTTAGAGGCTTTGAAATGCCTCCACATTCACAAATGAGTTTAGTGCAAATGCTACTGTTGCGTACTTTACTTGCTTGGTTTTGGAAAAAACCTTACCACAAGCCATTAATACGTTGGGGTACAGAGTTACACGATAAGTTTTTATTACCACAATATGTAGAAAACGATTTAGCTGAAGTAAGCCGCGATTTACAACAAGCAGGTTTTCAATTTCAGTTAAGTTGGTTAAATCCATTTTTTGAATTTAGGTTTCCGGTATGTGGCACGCGAGAACTTGATAACGTTACACTTGAGCTTAGAACCGCAATCGAGCCTTGGCATGTACTAGGCGAAGAGGCAAGTGCGTCGGGTACGGCGCGCTATGTAGATTCGTCATTAGAAAGAGTACAAATAAAAGTACAAGGAACAATGAGCGACCGCTATGTTGTAACGTGTAATGGTCGAAGAGTGCCGCTTAAACCGGTTAAAGGTAAAGCAAAAGATGAAATGGTCGCGGGTATACGATACCGAGCTTGGCAACCACCTACAGCGCTTCACCCAACTATTGGCGTACATGCACCATTAGTTTTTGATTTAATCGATACGTGGGAAGGACGTTCAGTTGGAGGCTTTGTATATCATGTGAGCCATGCTGGTGGGCGTAATCCTGAAACGCTACCGGTTAATGCATTTGAAGCTGAAGGGCGCAGAGTCGCAAGATTTTGGGAGCATGGGCATACACCGTCTTTACTTGCATCAGCAGAACCAAGCTGGAGCCCATCGGCGGTTACGCATAGTTTTCAGTCGGCGCAAAGCGCAAGTGAATACGTAGTGCCTGATGAAGAAAGTAGTAATCCTGATTATCCAAATACCTTGGATTTACGCAGGCAGCCCAACTTTAAATAATAATTGATAGTTGTGTCATTCCACTTTGAAATTATTTAAAGTGGAATGACTAAATATTTTTAAAGCATCATTATGAACACGGCTATTTACTATAAATTGGAGCGCTTTCAGCTTGTATATTAACAATAACGCGATGCCGGAATTGCCTGAGTGGTTGTCTTTATACCTTGATAAATCACATGGACATGATGAACTAGCAAACCACAGTGGTTTAAACCCAGACCATTGGGATACATTATTTAAGCGTTTAGCTAGCCTAACAGCAGATGATGTTAGTAGCCGCGCTACAGAAATTAGCCAATTGCTACAAAATGGCAATATTAAAAATGAAAGCAATAAGCAGTGGCACTTCGACCCATTGCCATTTATGTTATCTAAAGCTGATTGGGCATTGCTCGAAGAGGGAATAAAACAAAGAACCCTTTTATTAAATAAAATTCAGCAAGATATTTACGGTGACCAAACATTATTAGTTGATGGTCATATTCCTGCAAAGCAGCTTTTTCAAGACCCTAATTACTTACGCGAAGGTTTTAGCCTACCTAGTAACGAATTAACACTTTTTTTTACCGCGTTAGATGTTTACCGCACGCCAACAGGCGAATTTAAAGTATTAAGCGATCATTGTCAGTGCCCGTTAGGCTTAGGGCTATTAATTAAAAGCCGTATTATTGCAAGGCGTGTAATGGCTGAAGAATTTGCCGAATGTAATGTTCAGCAAATTAAAGAATTTTTAAATTTATTCCAAGAGGGTATTAATGAATATACCCACTATATGGATGACCCACGAATTGTAATTCTCACCCAAGGAATTGATGACCCTAACTACAACGAGCATGCATTCCTATCTACCTACTTTGGCTACACATTAGTACAAAGCGCCGACTTAACCGTACGTGGTGGTGACGTTTGTTTAAAATCGTTACAAGGCTTGGGTAAAATTAATGTCATTTTACGCTGGGTTTCTGATCGTTGTATTGACTCTTTAGAGCAAACTGAATATTCACTTCATGGTATTCCGGGCTTATTACAATCGGTACGACAAGGGTCGGTTAAGGTTTTAAACCCGTTTGGTAGTGGTGTGCTCTCGTCACCTTCAATAAAATGCAACTTAGAAAAGTTATCGCAGCAAACTTTAAAACAACCGCTGTTGTTAGGTGAGCCAAATTACTTAAGTGTAAAAGAAGCGCAAGCCATTGATTGGAATAACCTCGAACTACTATCTGCTATAGACCCTACACTTAAGTTAGATGGAGTGTTAGACGAGCAAGAAATAAAGCTACTTATTAGCAAAGAACCCGATAATTACTTTTTCCAAGAAAAACCTTCTTTTAGTAGTGCACCATTTTGGCATGACGGACAATTAATCTCCAAGCCAGTGGTATTTAGGTGTTATGCATTAACCACAGAAAATGGCGTAGAAGTACTTCCTTCAGCACTGTGTTTTTCGAACGAAAAAAGTAACAACCCGAGAATATCTGGTTGGATCAAAGATACATGGATAAATACAGCCGATAGAGTTGATTTAGGCGAGCATAATCCACCGGTGCCAATTAGAAAAAGAATGGATGTAACGCTACTCGAAGGGGTTATTTCGAGCCGTACGGCTGAGCACCTTTTTTGGTTGGGTCGATACTTAGAACGCTGCGAAAACACCATACGTATATTGCGTATTTTTATAGACAAGTACACCGAATTTTCTGTTTACCCAGATTCAATACGAAAAAGTATAGTTGCACGGCTTTCTAATGCCATTAGGTCGCAATATATTGTTTATCCCTATATAGAACCTGATTTAAAACTAGATGGAATTGATGTAAATCTGTCTAAAGAAACTGCCTTTCAACTCCTTGCAGACGAGCAATGCGCTGGCAGTATTATTAATACATTAAAGTACATTGCTAATGCGTCGGTGCAAATTCAAGAATTACTATCTCATGATAGCCGCCGAATAATTGATGATATTAATGAGCAAATTAAAGTATTTAAAAATGTAAATATTAATATTCCAACGCGTGCAATGCAAAGCAGCCTAGATAGAGTTATAGGCTCAATTATGGCTTTTAATGGCTCGATTACAGATTGTATGCCGAATAGTAACGGCTGGTTTTTACTCGAAATGGGCAGAAGAGTAGAGCGTAGCTTACAAATAACATCACTAAGTGCGGCTTTATTAACCAAAGAGTTAGACGAGCCCGAAGAGCTTGGCTTACTTGAAGCCGTGCTAAGTTGCCAAGTTAGTTTAGTTACGCATAAGCGCCGATACAGAATGTATCAAACCATTGGTACAGGGCTTGAGTTATTACTTTTAGATGCTGAATACCCACGTTCTTTATTATTTCAGTTAGAGGAAATTAATAAGTTGTGTAAGCATTTACCCACAAAACGCAGACAAGGCGTAATTGCGGCACACGAAAAAGCAATTTTACTGTCTAAAACAAGTTGTTATGTAACTGAGAAAGATTACCTACAAAAAAGTGAAAATGGACAACGTAACCAGTTAATCGAATTTAACCATAATACGCGTATGAACTTAGATACATTTTGTGATGTATTATTACTACAGTATTTTTCTCATACCCAAACGGCAAATAAATTGAACTGGACTAATATTGAGCAAGCTCAATCGTGAAATATAAAATAAAGCACTCGACTACATACAACTATTCTGACTTTGTTAGTTTGTGTCAAAACCAAGCGCGATTAACGCCAAAAACGAATCGCGGGCAAATATGCCACAGTAGTCGTGTAGAAATTGAACCTACACCGACTTACTTACAAACATTTACTGATTATTTTAATAATCAGGTAACAGCGTTTGAAATAGCAATACAGCATAAAAAACTTAAAGTAACGATGATCAGCGAGGTAGAACTGTTAGTCGGCGCTAATAGTAATTTAGAGAGTGTTGATATTGCTTGGCGAAAAGTACGTGATTTATTGGTTAAACCAAATACGGCGGAATTATTAAAAACGTCTGAATTTGTACTACCTTCACAACTTATTCCAATAGATAAAGGAATTAAGGAATACGCATTAATTTCGTTTAATGCACACAAAAATATAATTTCTGCATGCAAAGATTTAATGGCACGAATTTTTCATGAATTTCATTATGATCCTGGTTTTACAACAATTAGTACGCCTTTGAGCACTGTTTTTGCACAAAAAAGGGGCGTTTGCCAAGACTTTGCACACTTTGCGCTTGCATGCTTACGCAGCGTAGGGTTAGCAGGTCGATACGTAAGTGGGTACATAGAAACTATGCCGCCAGAAGGCGAAGAAAAGCTAGAAGGTGCAGATGCAACTCATGCATGGTTTGCGGTATTTGTGCCAAACTTTGGTTGGGTTGATTTTGATCCAACAAATAATGTTTTACCACGCGATCAGCATATTACTCTAGCCGTAGGGCGAGACTTTTCTGATGTAACTCCTTTAAAAGGAGTGGTATTTGGTGGCGGTAGTCAATTGCTTGATGTAGCGGTTGATATGATTCGAATGGAATAGCAGTTTAACTACGTCATATATGATGATGGATAAGGTGAAAGAGTGTATGAAAATTGATTGGAAAGCGTACCAAACAAATGGTTTCTTTGATGAATTAATTGATGCACAAGGAAACGTTAGATCGCATGGAACACAATTAGCACAATTTTTTGCTAATTTATCAGCAGAAGAATTAGTAAAAGCCAGAGCGGTTGCTGATTTAGCAATTAAAGAAATGGGTATTACTTTCACGGTTTACAACGAAGGCAATATGATTGATAGAGCCTGGCCGTTTGATATTATCCCTCGAACTATTGGTAAAAAAGAATGGCAAAGCGTAGAGGTTGGTTTAAAGCAACGTGTTGAAGCGCTTAACCTTTTTATAGATGATTTATACCACGACCAAAAAATAATAAAAGATGGTGTTTTTCCAAAAGGACTACTAGAAAAATCAGTTAACTTTCGCCAGCAATGCGTGGGAATAAACCCGCCAAATAAAATATGGGCGCATATCTGTGGCTCAGATTTAGTACGCGATGGTAGCGGTACAATGTATGTGCTTGAGGATAACCTGCGTGTTCCTTCTGGTGTATCTTATATGCTTGAAAATCGCTCTGTAATGAAGCGTGTATTCCCTGAATTATTTGAGCAAGTATCGATTTTACCTGTTGATGATTACCCTTCACAATTATTTGATATGCTAGCGGCAATGTCGCCTCGTCCACAAGATAAACCAGAAGTTGTGGTACTTACTCCTGGGGTGTTTAACTCCGCTTATTTTGAGCATTGTTACCTTGCCCAAGAAATGGGTTGCGAACTGGTAGAAGGGCGCGATTTAGTTGTTGAAAAAGATGACTGTGTATACATGAGAACAATCACAGGGCTACAACGAGTTGATGTTATTTATCGTCGTATAGATGATTTATTTTTAGACCCAGAAGCCTTTTTACCAGAATCCCAACTTGGCGTTCCTGGATTAATGCGTGCTTGGTCTAAAGGTAATGTTGCTTTGGTTAATGCACCAGGCGCAGGTGTTGCTGATGACAAAGTAGTTTACGCCTATGTACCTGAGATGATTAAGTACTACTTAGGCGAGGAAGCTAAACTTGCTAATGTCCCAACGTTCAAATGTTTAGATCCGAAAGAATGCGACCATGTGATTAAAAATATAGATAAGCTTGTTGTTAAACCAGCAAATGAATCTGGCGGATATGGATTATTAATTGGTCCTAAATCGACTAAAAAAGAACAAGAAGCGTGTATTGCTCAAATTAAAGCGGACCCACGAAACTGGGTAGCTCAACCAACATTAGATTTATCAACAGTACCAACATTTGATGGTAATAAACCAGATGGTCGACATACCGATTTAAGACCGTTTATTTTATCATCAGGTAAAGATACGCAAGTTACCACTGGTGGATTAACGCGTGTTGCTATGGTTAAAGGCTCTTTGGTGGTTAATTCATCACAAGGTGGTGGCAGTAAAGATACTTGGATTGTTGACGAAGAGGCTAAATAATATGTTATCAAGAGTAGGCGAAACTTTATATTGGGTATCTAGATACATTGAGCGCGCGGAAAATGTAGCTCGTTTAATCAACGTTAACAATTTACTGATGATGGACTTACCCAAAGGCGTATGTACCGGCTGGGAGCCATTAATTGATATTATTGGTGTGCGTAAAGCGTATTCAGAAAACCATACTGATTTTACTGAACAAAAAGCATTAAGGTATTTACTTGTTGGTAGTGATAACAGCTCGTCAATTTTAAACTCTATTACCTCGGCACGAGAAAGCGCGCGTACAATCCGCGATGTAATACCTCGAGATGTATGGGAAGAAATTAACTCTCTTTATTATTATGTAAAAGATAATCAAAAAGAAGGGATAACAAAGCGCGGACGTTTTGATTATTTAAAAAAGATTATAGATTCAGCTCATCAAATATTTGGGGCGTTAGATGCCACAATTAATCATGATCAGGGCTACGTTTTTATCCGCTTTGGTTCGATTATAGAGCGCGCAGATATGACATCGCGAATTTTAGATATTCGCTCTGCTACGTTAATTACTAATGAAGAAGAAGTGAAGCCGTTTGATAATATTCAGTGGATCAGTTTATTGCGTTCGTTAAGTGCTTATCAAATGTATCGCCAAGAAATGGGCGTTAGAGTACAGCGTGCTGATGTAATAGAATTTGTGATGCACAGCAAAGTATTCCCACGATCTATTTTATTTTGTATGAATGAATTAAAAGCATTGGTTTTACCTTTGCCAAACTCAACAGAAATTATTAAATCAATTGATGATGCAATTGTTGAGTTAGAGAATAAAGACGTACGAGTACTTAAAAATGGTCTGTTGCATGACTTTATCGATGAAATACAAATAGACTTAGCTGGAATACATAACGGACTGGCCGAAACGTATTTTTTAAAACAAGCAGAATGATAAAAGCTGTATATTGTGAAATGACTGCTTAGGGCGTGTTGAACTTTGGCGGTTGAATTTACAGCAGACTGTTTGGTTTTTAGGCAAGGCAGAGCCTATGTAGTGTGGTTATTCCCCATTAATGGGCGATAACGCAGCATAAATACCAAACATGCGCTGCCCTCTGGGTTCTTTCTAGGGACGATTAACTCTTTGTTGCTCGGTTTTTACTTAGCCCACTAGGTTACAAACCTCGCGCCGCGATTTAATCGCCCCTAGATTGAATAAATTTCAATCCACAAAGATAAACACGCCCTAGTCTTGAGCGGTCATTTTTTTGCTTAAATTTATTTATAATAATTTTAAAACCTGCATAATTAATCTTTACTTCCTCATCCGTTGGTATCGCAATGAAAATCATCTCGACTAATATCTCTAAAATTAAAACTCTTATTCATAATGGTAAAGAGGTGAAAACGGGAATATTCAAAACCCCAACTAACGAACCTGTAGTGATTGAAAAACTAAACATTATAGGTGACGAGCAAGCTGATTTAGTTAATCACGGCGGGGTAGATAAAGCGGTATATGCTTTTTCGCACAATCATTATGAGTATTGGAAACAAACCCTCAAGAATGATGATTTGGCAGTAGGTGCCTTTGGCGAAAACTTCACGATTTCTGACCTTGATGAAGCGAATATACACATAGGTGACCATATTCGAATTGGTACTGCATTACTTGAAGTAAGCCAGCCTCGTGTACCTTGTTTTAAATTAGCTATCGCCCTTAATAATAAAAACAGTCTTAAACTATTTACGCAGCATTACTGCACTGGCGTTTATTTTAGGGTACTAGAGCAAGGCGTTGCAAAAACGGGTGATAGTGTTGTTATCGAGAAGAAAGCCTCGCACGACATATCAGTTAAAAAACTGTTCCAGGCATTTTTTGATAAAAAATACGTAGGTTATGAAGACATACTTTTAGAAGCATTAACTTTGCCAGAGCTTGCTGTAGAGTGGCAAGAAAAGCTAGAGAAGAAGCTTGCTATTAAAAGTGAATAAAGCAGTTTAAAACTGTTTTATTCCCGCGCTATCACTCTTTAAAAAGTGTTGCTGCAACCTATTTATTAAACTTTGAAGAACAGGTCCTGTTGATTGGCTTCTTGAAACAACGCATCCTACAGGAGTAAGCCAACCGCCTTGTTCATGAGTAACGGGTAGCGTTACCACTTCAGCTTGGTTTATATACCTCTTAATAGCAAGCTCGGGTACAAGCGCCCAACCAATACCCTGAACTACTAAGTCGATAAGAGTTTGATGTGTATTTGCGTACCAAATTCTAGAGCTAATTGCGTAGCTAAACCATAACTCTTTTTGGCTAAGGCTGCGATGAACACATTGCCTATGGGCTTTTAAATCATTGCTTGTTACAGCCTTTAGCTTTGCAAGCGGGTGTTCTGGTGATGAAATCGTTAAAAATCGAGCTTGACCTAATAGAAAAAAATCCATATCAACTTTAAGCTCACCATCACTATAAATGATACCTACTTGTGCTTTTCCTATTTTTACTAAGTTTTCTACATCGTCAGTTGTTGTCGATATTATTTCGAAATTAGTAATCGGGAACTGATCAGCAAGTGGGGCAATCACTTTTAAAATATCATGATTATTTAGGCTTTCATCAATAGCTATAATTACCTCATGCTCATAATTTTTTGCTAATGCATCCACTTTTTGGTCAAAATATTTTTGCTGATGAAGTATAGAGTATGCGACAGGTAACAATGCCTTACCGCTAATCGTTAAGCTGGGTATATTTTTATTACGCGTAAACAATGTTTGATTAATCGCTATTTCAAGATTAGAAATAGCTTGGCTAATTCCCGATTGTGCACGGTTAAGCTTTCGGGCTGTTGCCGAAAAAGATCCTGTTTCTACCACGGTTACAAAAATTTTTAGTTGCTCAAAACTATACATATCATTCAACTTAAAGGTGAGTACTTATTTGCTCATCTTATCACTAAAGGTGATGGCTACTAACTTTGCAAATAATTAAATTATGTCACTATTATTTTCTTTAATTATTTGGCGTAAAAGGGGGTAATTATGGATGCAAAAATGGGGTCGCTAGAGAGGATATTTCAGGCTGTTTTGTTTGAAGTATTAGCGGTAACGCTGTCGATTATTGGTTTGGCTGTATTTACAGAGCATGCAATATCGGCTTTATCGGGCACTATGATTATAATTGCAACGATTGCGATGTGTTGGAATTTTGTTTTTAATTGGTTTTTTGACAAAGTAGCTACCGGTGCAAAAGAGCAACGTTCTGTATTATTCCGTATTTTTCACGTGATTTTATTTCAAGGCGGGTTACTTGTTTTTACTATTCCCGTAATGGCGAGCATTTTAAACGTAGGCTTATGGGAAGCATTAATAATGGATATCGGCGTAACTTTTTTTATAACCCTTTACGCTTTTACTTTTAACCTAGTGTACGACCACACACGAGCCTATATTTTTCATTCAAAAAATGCTGCATGTTAATACACTTTTTAAATATGGGATGACTTAGCAAAGTTTTGTATTTAGCTGCTGGTGTATTTGCCAATGCACCAGCACTTTTAGAGGCGTAATATTACCCAAGTTTGCTTTATAGTGGCAAAAAACTAATAAAGGATCTTTTTATTAAAAGTGAATAAAGCTAAATATCAATTGTTATTCATAGAGGAGCTAGTAAAAAAGATAAAATCTGCTATACCTAAGGTTATAAATACTATAATTATTATAGTGTTATTTAAAATTTTTGGGTTAGTGGCTAAAATAGGTGTCGTATATGAATATCTCAAGAAAACTGATGCTTATTGTAATATTAACTGCAGCAGAGATAAGTATTACTGTCTACTCAGCTTTTGAAATAGCTAAAGGAGCTAAGTTTCATCAACTTAACTTTCTTCATTTAAAGTATACACATCAACTTACTAAGTCAGTTAAAAAAATAGAAAATGATATCCCCATAGATATAAATGCCATTGAGTCGGATATATTGTTAATTAGGCAGCAACCGATTGAATGTATTGAACAAATAAACCCGTTAAATTATGCTGTTATGAAAGTTATTAACACAGATCATACATTAACAATCTGTGAAAACGATATTGAAATTGCTGATAAAGCCTTATTGTCAGTTAATCAGTATAAAAAGGGGGAACTTAGTAGAGACGCTTTTTTACTAAATCTTAATACTTCGCTAAGTGGCTTTAATAAAAATACGGAGCTGTTTGAGGAACCAATTAGAAAAACAGTATCGTTTATACTAATGACGTTAATTCCACTTGTTATAATCATATCTTTTTTTAATATTCTTTTTATAAGTTATCTTTCTCGCACAATATCGAGCTCTATTCGAAATCTAACTCTACTTTTATCAAGTAAGCCCGAAAACAATATTAATCTAGACGATGAACTTGATATAAAAACGTCGGGTGAATTAAAAGCACTCGTTATCGCGGCCAGACAGCGAATTAAAAATGATCTTTTAAATATTGAAAACAGTATTGAACTCAAAGAGATTATAAACAGCCAAACAGCTTCCCTGCAGCAAGCAAATGATGAGCTTGCCCAGTTTGCTTATCGGGCTTCCCATGACCTGAAGTCACCGCTGTCAGGGGCTAAATCTCTAGCGCATTTTGTTATCGAAGATATAAAAGCGGGAGACACAGAGGAGGCAAGCCGAAATGCACTGGTTATTTATCAACAAATGGAAAAGTTAGAAACACTTGTTGTTGATATTTTATTGTTAGCCAAAGCTGAAATTGGCAATGAAGATAAAGATTTAATTGACTTTAATCAGTTAATTATTGATATGAAAGAACGACTGTCTTGGCTCATGAAAGATAATCCTTGTACGCTCGAAACAACAATTAATCTATCAGTACCTATAAGGTCCGAAAAAGCGCGTTTTGCTCAAATTATTGAAAATTTGATTTCAAATGGGTTGAAGTATTACGATAGAAATAAAGACTCGCCTTATGTCCGCTGTGATATTTTTAATGAGCAAGAGACGTTTTTTATTACTGTTACAGATAACGGAATGGGAATACCACAAAAGCATCAAAGTGAAGTGTTTGATATGTTTAAGCGATTTCATGCACAGACGAGTACCGGCTCTGGTTTAGGGATGGCGCTGGTTAAAAAACATATTGAGTATTTAAATGGTGAAGTATCACTGGAAAGCTCTGATGAAGGTACGACGTTTAAAATAATAATACTAATGGATAAGCTAACATGACAAAAATTAAACCTCCTATATTAATTGTCGATGACAATGAAGTTGACCGGTATATTCTTAAAAGATTAATTAAAGAGGCTAAATTAGATCTTACAATTTTTGAAAAAAAAGATGGTCAGGAAGCATTAGAATTTCTAGAAAATTATGAAGCTAACAGAAAAGAGTACCCTGATGGATTTCCTCCAATACTCATATTTTTGGACATCAATATGCCAAGAGTCAATGGTATTCAGTTTTTAGAAGAGTTTTCTAAACTGAGGAAGATGATAGAAATCAGCTCGTGTGTGGTTATGATGTTTAGCTCATCAGAAAGAGAAGAAGAAAAAAAGATTATAATGTCACACGATTTTGTTAAAGGTTACCTTGTAAAAGGAAGCTTTCAGGCAGCAGAGTTAAAAGAAAAAGTATTGGCTGTCATCGGTCAGCATTTGGAAAAACACAGCTGATTTGCATGTGTTTTAGGTTTTAACCCGCTAGGCTGTGCCAATTAAAGAGCCTTTAGTTTGAGTATGTGACACAAACCAAAGGTTTTTAGCTTAAGGTTACACAGATGTTTGATTTAAGCTTCAATTTTAAAAAGGCTCAAAATAACCTATTTATTAAAGGCTTATTTTTTTACTATAGTCATCGAGCAGCAAATTAATTTCGTTTACAGGCATAGGCTTTGAAAAGAGAAAACCTTGCAAGTAGTCTATATTTAATTTTTTACACAGCTGATGCTGGGTTTCAGTTTCGATTCCTTCAGCTACCACAGAAAAATCTAGTTTCTTCAGCATTAAAGATAAGCTCTCGATTATTTTTAATCGCTTATTATTTTCTCCACCTAACGATTGCATGCTTTTGTCTAATTTTACTATATCAATAGGGTAGGAAATAAGGTGAGATATGGATGAATAACCCATACCAAAATCGTCCAAAGCAATCCTAAACCCTTTATTAGACAGAGAAGTTAATATCTCAATCACTTCTTTACTGTTTTCCATAAAAGCTGTTTCTGTTATTTCCAGAATAATACTACTGGTTTTTAAATTGTATTTTTCGACCGTCTCTAATAGATACGTTTGTAAAATTTCTCTTTGCAGCTGTATCGGTGAAATATTAATAGATAGAGTTAACGGCGTTTGATAGTCTTTCTGCCACAAAGATAACTGCTTTAAAGCGCTCGCAATTATCCATTTTCCAAGAGGGGCTATTAATCGGCACTCTTCAGCAATAGGAATAAACTCATCGGGGGTATAATTAACGGTTGTATCTGGCCAACGGATAAGGGCTTCGACACCTGTCATTATTTGTGTTTTTGAACAATAAACAGGTTGATAAAATAGCCTAAAGTTTTTTTCCTCTATATGCTCTTTTATACTATTTTGAATATCTACCCGACGACTAAATTCATATTGATATTGCTCTTTGTAAAAGCTTATTCTACTTTTACCACTTTGCTTTGAGCGATACATTGCAATATCAGCACATTTTAGCAGTTCATGAGATTCAGTAGCATCATTTGGGTATATGGCGCTTCCAATGCTAACACTGCAATTTAAAGTTCTGCCTTCATGCAAAAAGGGTTTAGAAACTTCAGCTAAAATTCTATTTGCTATCATACCTATTTGATTAATATTGCAAATTCCACCTATTATAACTGCAAATTCATCGCCTCCTAAGCGTGCAAATCCTTCGTTTTGTCTTAGACAACTATTAATTCTGTGCACGGTTTGTATTAAAATTTCGTCGCCGACGCTATGCCCAAGCGTATCATTTATATTTTTGAAGTTATCTAAATCTAAAGCAAGTAAAGCAACGCAGTTTTTAGCACGTTTATTATTGGCTATCATTACTTTTAGTATTTCTTCAAAATGATACCGGTTAGATAAACCCGTAAGCTGATCCCTCTCAGCCATATGCTTTACAGCAAGATAACTGTTGTGCATACGTTGTTCTGCTTCAAAACGTTTTTTGGCATATATAAGGGCTTTATTTAAACTGCTTCCTGTTATATCACCTTTAGGTAAAAAGTCTTGAGCGCCTGATTCTATACACTCAATAGCTAAGGTTGAGTTTTCTGAGGAGCTAATCATAATAATTGCGGTATTACCGAGTTTAGGTTTTTTGCGCATTTCAATTAGCATTTCAATGCCGTCTTCTTTGGGCATATTATAATCGAGTAAAATTATGTCAAAGTGGTTGTTTTCAATTGCTTTTAATCCTTCACAAACGCACGTTACCTCGGTTATATCATGATGGTGAGAGCCATCAGAAATAAGCATTTTTTTAATTAATTTGCGATCAACTAAGTCATCATCAACAATTAAGATATTCATACGTTCCTTATAAGAGCTATATCTAGGTGATGCTCGTTTATAATTGATAATTCCATAGCTAAGCTTTAGGCCAAAAAATAGTAAATGTACTGCCAAGCTTTCCATCGGAGGCTACTTCAATTTTTCCCCCATAATTAATAATGAGCTTATTAGCAATACAGAGTCCAATGCCGCTCCCTTCAACATCATCTCGAGATTGCAATGTCTGAAATAACTTAAATATGAGTGAAAAATATTTAGGGTCAATTCCAGGGCCATTATCTGTTATCTCAATAATGTAATATTGATTAGAGGGGATAAGTGAAATGTCGATAACCGGGTGCTCTTTATTGTTATGTTTTATTGCATTACTAATAAGATTTTGAAAAACAGTTTTAAAAGGGATCAGCGGTATATCAAGTACTTCGTTATTGGCGTGTATATCTACAGTGACAGCTTGTGGAACTTCTAAAATATGTTCTATATCTTGGTAAATACTTTCTAAAGATATGTTTGCATGAGTTGAATCACAGCTATTTATTCTCGAGTAGCTTAGTAAATCATCTAGCAGTACTTGCATTCTATTAGCCCGGCTGAGCACAAGCTGAAAATTTTCTAAGTGCTCTTGAGGGAGTAAATCTTTACAGTCATCATAAATCCACTCTAATAAACGTTTTATAGCATTTAATGGTGACTTGAGATCGTGTGAAGCAATACTGGTAAATTCATCAAGTTCATCGCTCATTTTTTGTAATTTTTTGATTAGGCGATCTTTTTCAGTTTCGTCTTCTTTTAGCTCGGTAATTGTTGAGTGAAACTTAGAACTGTTTATTTTATCTAATGATTTTTTACGTTGGACTAACTGATTAACAAAGTTTTTTTGTAAACTATTTAAGATTAATTTTTCTTTTTCGGTAAGTAGTGAATCACTTGCTCGGTCAAATATAAACCATCCAAACTTAAGGTTTGAGGGCAAAATAATAGGTGATACCACTCTAAATATTTTAGGAGCATGCTCGATAATCGATTGATTAAAAACGTCATCAGATAGTTGCTCTTTAGCTACTGTTATTTTTGAACCTGATTTATATAGCTCGACAGCACGTTGAGGCAGGTTAGCAACAATAGAGAATGAGCTCGTATCAAAAATGTTTAAAATTAGCTCAGCAAAGCTTTCTAAGCTTGTTTGAATGTCATTATCAAGAGAAGTCGTTAATTGCTGCTCATCTATTAATGATACACCTTCTAAATAACTCTCTACATTGGGCATTCAAACTCCTACAACAGTATTAAATAAATATGCCTCATTAAAATGAGATGCAACAAATGATTAACTTATTGTAGTTGATTATTTTGAATGTGTTGAATTATTCACTTTATAAATTAACGCCAAATTAAAGCCTTACCTTATTATAGTCAGTAGCTTATGAATCTATTTTCTAATAAGGTCAAACTAAGTCTGATCGTGAAATTTATAACTGAATAAATAAGTATTATGTAGAGTAGTGTTCTTACTAAAGAGCAATACGCCCAAGTAAAAACAGCATATTTAATCGCTCATTTGTATAATTGTTTGCGCTACGCTAAATAAGGTTTTATGTGTATCCATTGCTTGTTTTTGTAGCTGTTTATGGGCTTGCTCTTCAGTGAGTTTTAACTGTTCAATAAGTATATATTTGGCTTGGTGAATTACCTTTTGCTCACTAATTACTTTTTTAGCGTCAAGTAACGCTTGGTTTATTTGTTTAATATGTTGGCTTTGCTCGATAATTAAATCGTACATACTTTTATTACTATTGAGCTTATCAGCCGCTATGTTTTGGCTTACTTCTGGCTCTGGTTGCTTAACGGCTAATTGACCAAAAGTAGGGGCTATGTGTTGCTCTACCATATTGTTAAGTACCTGCTTATTTGTATTTAAGCTACGTTGAGCACAGGCTATTTGCATTGCTGCGGTATCAATTAACTGATCTGCTATATTTTGTTCAATTTTGTGCATTATATCTATGCGCGTAGTGGTTACTTCGTACCATACTTCGCTAAGTTGTGAGAGCGGTTGAGCGTTCTCGTCATCGAGTTTTTGCAGTAAACTTCTAAGTTGCTCTACCTGATTATTAACCTGATGGGTTGTTAGTGTGGCAAAACATTTTAAAAGGTGCGCATCGGCGTACTCATTAAAAAAGTCAAAGCTGTGGTTTTGCTCTTGTACAAAATGCGCGAGTTGTTGTTTTTGTTCTGTGGTAAATTTACTCGCTGCAAATGCTTGTGCACCACAGGCACGCTCTTGTCCTGCGTATTCTTTACCTTGCATAAAATTAAAAAATGCGACTAATAAGCGCGTTATTTTGGGATCGCTTGCGCCATCAGCTGCCTCTAAAATAATATTGAGTAAACTAGCAATTAACTGCGTGTACGACTGCGTAGCATGCACCGCACTAATGTTTTGTTGTGCTATTTGCTTGCGCAATACCGGTAATGCATCGAGTGCTTGTAAGCTATAGGTAATTAAATTAAATAACCGAGTATGGCCAGTATCGGCGTTGTCGTTTATAAATGTTTGTTTAAGAGAATCATAAAATGCAGTTTGTGCGCTGTCGCTTAAAGGGATTTGTTCTTGTAATTGGGTTTTAAATCGCTCTCGATTTGAGGCCAAAAATATATTACTCATTGCGCGTTCTTTTTGTAACTGATGTACAAAATCGCCTAATTTAGTAAGCGAGGCACAACTGTTTTGTAATTGCTTTAGCGCGTGTATTTCTTGATACTTTGCTGCTAATAAAAACTGTTTTGTGAGAGGATTGCTTGTCGCCATTGGTATTATTCCACACTTTTTTGTTTTTAAATTGCAACCACTGTTCCAATCATTAATAAATTTCATCATTGAATTTAAAATCAAGCTAATACAATTGCTTAAAGTATTATTTTTGTTTTTCACTGTGTTTCTATAATTTAACTTACCATTACTTTTAACTTATTTGGTGCATTTAAGCATGTTATTGCACACAACTTGAACCCAAATTAAAAACAAAAAAAGCGCCTACTCCTGGGGAGGTAGTAAGCGCGAAAAGTGCATTATTCATTTTGTATCATGCGTTAACATTTACACTGTTTAGTAACTCTGGGCTGATAGCCATTTTATGATTTATTACTTCGCCAATCATAATTAGGGTAGGGCCTTGAAGGTTGTGTTTAGCATGCTCATTTACTATCAGTTCAAGCGTACTAGTAATTACCTTTTGCTTAGTTGTAGTGGCATTCTCTATTAGTGCAATGGGTGTATTACTTGGCCAGCCCACTGATTGCAAACCATTACTTAGCGTTTGTAAGCGCGAAAGCCCCATATAAACCACTAAAGTGGGGTTGTTGTTTCCAGGCATAAACGCGTAATTTTGCCAATGAGGTTGCTTGTTAGGATCGGCAAACTGCGCCGTTAAAAATGTAACACTACGCGCTACATCGCGTGCAGTGAGCGGAATACCCGTATAAGCGGAAGTAGCACAAGCCGTTGTGACACCCGGAACAATAGCAAAATTAATATTATGCTTAGTAAGCGCATCGGCTTCTTCGTTAATACGTGCAAATATACTCGGATCACCGCCTTTTAAACGTACTACGTTTAAGCCTTGTTGCGCGTATTTAACCAGTAGTTCGCAAATGTTAGTTTGGGTCATTGAGTGCTTACCAGCACGTTTACCTACAAATACTCGCTGTGCTTTTTTAGGAAGCGTTTTTAATAAATCATCGCTTACTAACCAATCGTATAAAACAACATCGGCGGTATTAATTAAACGCTGAGCTTTTACCGTAATTAGCTCTGCGTCTCCTGGGCCGGCACCAATTATATAAACGTTGCCGCTTTTAGCACTGCGATCACTTGAGCTTGTTAGCTTAGTAACAAGCTTATTTAGCCACACGTTTTCAATACCCGAAAAATAAGACAGTACACTCATAATATTCCCCTAAGCCACAGCTGTTGTAACTTTTGGTTCAGAGCTTATAAATACACTGCCGTCTTCAATTTTTGCATTAAAAACCGGTAAGTGTATTGCTTCTGCTTCTAAACATTCGCCTGTTTCTAGGCAAAAGTGTTGCTTATATAAAGGCGATGCAACAACTAATTTATTGTCGATTGAGCCAATAATGCCACGCGATAATACATTGGCTTTGCCAATAGGGTCGTAGTTGCTAATGGCAAACACAGCCGTTGGGTTTTGCGGAATATAAAAAATAGCCACTTGCTGATTATTAACTAATGCGCATACGCCGCTATTAGCCACTAGGTTGTCGATTGTTCCAATATTATGCCAAGACATCAGCTTGCTCCTCTTCAACTTCCATTACAGGAATACGGTTTTGTGTATTACGTTGCTCACGTTTTTCGGCTTCTGTAGCAGGGCGAATTTGGTTACGCTCTTGCACAAATAAAATGTTGTCGTCGGTTTCGGGGCTATTAACAAACTGGCGGAATCGTTTGGCTGCATCTGGGCTTTCAATTGCTTTTTTCCACTCACACGCATAAGTTTGCGTAATTAATTCCATTTGCGCTTCTAGCTCGTCGCAAATGCCTAAGCTGTCGTCAATGACTACGCTTTTAAGGTAGTCTAAACCGCCTTCAAGATTTTCCATCCATACCGACGTACGCTGTAATTTGTCAGCCGTTTTAATGTAAAACATAATTACGCGGTCAATATATTTAATCAGTGTTGGCGTGTCTAAATTGGTCGCAAATAAATCAGCATGGCGAGGGCGCATACCGCCATTACCACACACGTATAAGTTCCAGCCGTTTTCGGTGGCTATAATGCCAATATCTTTACTTTGTGCTTCGGCGCATTCGCGAGTACAACCCGATACCGCCATTTTAAATTTATGCGGCGCACGTAGTCCCTTATAGCGGTTTTCTATTTCTATTGCGTGTCCAACGCTGTCTTGCACACCATAACGACACCACGTACTACCCACGCATGATTTAACGGTTCTAAGAGACTTACCATAAGCATGACCTGTCTCAAATCCGGCTTCTATAAGTCGCTCCCAAATAACAGGAAGCTCTTCTAAGCGTGCACCAAATAAATCAATACGCTGACCGCCAGTGACTTTGCAGTACAAGTTAAAATCTTTTGCTACTTGTCCAATTACAATGAGTTTGTCGGGTGTTATTTCGCCGCCAGCAATACGCGGTACTACAGAGTACGAACCATCTTTTTGCATATTTGCTAGGTACGTATCGTTAGTGTCTTGTAAGCCAACATGAGCGGGTTCTAAAATAAAGTCGTTCCATGTTGAGGCTAAAATAGAGCCAATGGCAGGTTTACATATTTCACAGCCATGACCACTGCCGTGTTTAGTTAGTAAGTCATCAAAGCTTTTAATGCTTTCTACTTTCACCATGTGCAGTAGTTCTTGGCGTGAGTACGCAAAGTGCTCACATACATGGTTGTTTACTTCAACACCGCGGCTTGCTAATTCGTTATCAACAACTGATTTTAATAACGCGGCACAACCACCACAGCCACTTGCTGCTTTAGTACATGATTTTACAGAGGCTAAATCGCATGAGCCGCCATCAATCGCACCTACAATGTCGCCTTTACTCACATTGTGACATGAACAAATAGTGGCTGTGTCGGGTAGGGCACTGCCAGATAACGACGGCGCGCCGCCGCTATCTGGTAAAATTAAACACTCAGGGTTTTCTGGCAAGTCCATGTCGTTAAGCATGTACTGTAATAAAGCATCGTAATCGCTGGTATCGCCAACAAGTACAGCGCCCAGTAATTTATCGCCTTTTTCACTTAGTATGATTTTTTTATAACAGCCGCGAATAGCGTCTTGATATATAAGCTCTTTACAGTCTGGCGTTTTTGCATGAGCGTCGCCTATTGAGCCTACTTCTACACCTAACAGCTTAAGTTTTGTGCTCATATCAGCACCTAAAAACTCAAGCTCGCCGCCACTTAATTGGCTCGCTGCAACGCGCGCCATGTTGTAACCCGGTGCAACTAAGCCAAATAGTTTTTTGTCCCACAAAGCACATTCACCAATGGCTAAAATATCAGGATCTGATGTTTGGCATTGGTTATTAATAATAATACCGCCGCGCTCACCGAGCTCTAAATCAGCAATTTTACCTAGCTGATCATACGGGCGAATACCGGCAGAGAACAAAATCAGATCTGTTTCTAAAAATGACTCGTCCGAAAAATTTAATCTAAAGCGACTGGTTTCGCCTTTTACTATTTCGCTGGTTGCTTTTGATGTATGTACTGTTACGCCGAGTTTTTCTATTTTATTTTTTAGTAGCGTACCGCCTTGTCCATCAAGTTGAACAGCCATAAGTTGTGGCGCAAATTCAACTACGTGGGTATCAAGCCCTAGTTGCTTAATGGCGTTTGCGGCTTCAAGCCCCAACAAACCACCACCAATAACAACACCGCTTTTACTTACAGCGGCACTGGCTTTTATTTGTTCTAAATCTTCTAATGTGCGATACACCAAACAATGGGGTTGGTCGTTACCTTTTATAGGCGGCACAAACGGAAACGATCCTGTCGCGAGTATCAGTTTGTCGTATGGGTATTGCTCACCGGTTAATGTGGTCACTATTTTTGCTGTTCTATCAATGCCTTCAACCCACTGGCTGGTATGCACATTAATATTAAGCTGTTTATAGTTGTCGTGAGTTGTAAGTGCTAAATCGGCGGCTGTTTTGCCATCAAATACACTTGATAAGTACACGCGATCGTATGCAAGATTTGCTTCTCCGCAAAGTACAGTAATGTCTGCGTTGGCATCGCTTTGGCGCATTTGCTCAACAAAGTGGTGTCCGACCATACCATTACCAATAATGAGTATTTTTTGCGAGGTTTGCATAGGGCATTCCTTAAAGTGACGGTTTAAATACAAATAACAAAAAAGCCCGCCACAAATACGCATTATGCATAATTGAGTGCGGGCTTCTTTGCCGATGGTTGCTAATAGCTATTGTGTTAACAACCTAAATTTTTGCCGTAAGTAAAACGGGCTTGTTAATAGAATGTTTGCAAAAATACAGCCAGTTTTTTAAGTTATTGTTTAAATAGTATTTAATGTATTTTTAGAGTGAGGATAAAACCTGTTTTGTTATATGTTGGTGCGCGCCTGGCACTAAGAGGGTGCAAGTATTGTCATTGTTTTGTGCATTATCAGTCAATAAAACACCCATTATCATTCATTGTGTATTGAGTTAAATTTAACCCATAAAATACGCACACAAATTTACGAGAAAAATGACTAACACAAACTCAATAGATGCTTCACCTTTTCACGAAGGCGAGCTGGCAATACAAGACAAACTCGGTAAACGAGAAATAATGGAAACATTTGGTAAACGTGCCGTGCGCTCATTTATGCCAAAGCAGCATCAAGCCTTTTTTGAGCAGTTACCATTTGTGGTTGCAGGCAGTGTTGATGAAAACGCTAATCCGTGGGTATCTATTGTTTCAGGACAGTCAGGCTTTTTAAGCGCCCCAACTCCTACGTCGTTATTAATGACCCACGCTGTTGATAAAAACGACCCTCTACATAACACATTAAAGATTGCCGGTTCGCCAATTGGTTTATTAGGCATTGAGCTAGGCACGCGTAGGCGTAACCGTTTAAATGTGCGCGTAGGTGAGGTAATTGACGATAATCAGGTGAGTTTTAATGTTGATCAATCCTTTGGGAATTGCCCACAGTATATTCAAACGCGCGACTTAACGTTTAATAGAGATCCTTTAGTTAAAAGTAGTGCAGTACAAAAAGTTGAATTTAATACACTTGATAACGCAGCCAGTACGTTAATTGACACAACCGATACATTTTTTGTTTCAAGCTTTATAACCGCTAAAAACAATCCAAAAATTGAAGGGGTTGATGTTTCTCACCGTGGTGGGTTGCCGGGTTTTGTAAAGCGCGAAGGCAACACATTAACGATTCCTGATTACGCAGGAAACAATTTTTTTAATACCTTGGGTAACTTTTTATTAAACCCAAAAGCAGGTTTGTTATTTCCTGATTTTGACACGGGCAATGTATTAATGCTTACCGGCAACGTTGAAATTTTATGGGACGGGCACCCAGAGCTTGAAGGCTTTATTGGCGCAGACCGAGGCTGGAAATTTACCCTCACTAAAGGAATGAGGCTTAAAAACTTACTCCCGTTTAGTGCTAAATTTGATGCTTACTCCCCTAACACTAAAATGACGGGCACGTGGCTTGAGGCTGATAAAAACAAACAAGCCGAAAAACTAAAACATACTTGGCAGCCTTTAAAAGTAACCAAAATAATTAAAGAAAGTAATGTAATTACCTCCTTTTATTTAGAAGGGCATAACAATACAACCTTGTTACCGTTTAAAGCAGGGCAGCATTTAACCGTACAAATACCAAGTAAAAATAGTAGCAATAGCAATAACAGTAATAGCAAACCTGTTATTAGAACCTACACCGTGTCATCAAGCCCTCATGAACTATTTTATCGGTTATCGATTAAAAAAGAACTCAGTGGCGAGGTGTCTAACTACTTTCATAATAACGTAAAAGTAGGCGACGTTATTTTAGCTAAATACCCACAAGGGCAGTTTTTTATTGACCCAACCAGTACCAAACCAGCGGTATTGATTGGTGGAGGAATAGGCATTACACCTATGATCTCAATGGCTAAACACATTGCCAATGAAGGGTTAAGAACCCGTTATACTCGCCCGTTGCATATTTTTCACAGTGCTAAAAATGCCCAGCAGCGTGCGTTTTATAACGAGCTAAAAACACTTGCAGATACAAGTGGCGGCGCAATTGATTACTACTCACTTTTATCTCAGCCTGAGCTTGATGAAAAGCAAGGCAATGGCTCTAATTCAAAAGATGAGAGCTTTAATTTAAAAGACAAAAACTTTGATTTAAAAGGGCGCATAAATGCGGATGTGTTTAGATACTATTTACCACTTGATGATTACGAGTTCTTTTTATGCGGACCTGCTGCGTTTATGCAGCACGTATATAACGAACTGTTATTGCTCGGTGTGCAGGATAAAAACATATTTGCTGAAGCATTTGGACCCTCCAGTATTAAGCGCAAAGTACTTAACACAAACGAAGCGCCTAATAAAAGCAAAGAGATTAGCGTAGAAGAAGCAGACAACACTGTAATTAAATTTAGTAAATCGGGCTTTGAACAGCGTTGGAATAAAGGTGACAATACATTACTCAATGTAGCCGAATCCCATGGTTTAGAACCTGAGTTTGGCTGTCGAAACGGCAGCTGCGGCAGTTGCGCTGTAAAAATAAACGCAGGCGCTGTGGTTTATCGCAATAACGTAAGTTACCCAGTAAAGACAGGGCAGGCGCTAATTTGCTGCGCCGTACCTGCTAAAGGCGTTGAGGTGCTTGATTTAGAGCTGTAGTTGTTAATATAGCGTTTTTAAATACAGCGCTTTTAAATACAAAACTATGCGCTAAAACAACTGTTTTTTGTTAATCAAACGGAGCGTTTTAAAAACGCTCCGTTGAATTACTTTTATTAAAACTCAAAATTAAAACTGACCGTAAGCCTTCTTCCGTCTAGCACAACGCCGTAGGTTTCATTAGTCACTACACGGTCTGTAACATTGTATAAACCAGCCATTACTTTCAGATTATCAGTCATCCAATATTGTGCGCCTATGTCCATCATGGTGTAGCCGGGTGTACCATCACTTAAGCTTGTACGGCTTAAATAGTCAGTGGTTTCACCACGGTAGTTTACACGACTCCATAAATTTATCGTGTCACTCGCATCCCAGTTTAAGGTAGCATTAGCCATACTCTTGGGTATTTTATTTAAAGGCTCGCCTGCAAAGTCTCCAGATTTTTGCTCAGAGTCTGTAAAAGAGTAGTCAGCTTTAAAGCGAAGGTTGTCGGCAATACGGTAGTTTACAGTCGCTTCTACCCCTTGCATTTCTGCCTCTGAAATATTTTTTTGCGTACTCAAAAATTGATAAGTGTTCCCACTGAATTCACATTGATAGTTTTCAAAATCATTTCTATCAATATTTTCACTAATACAGTAGCGATCTTCTGCTATTTTATCATCAAAATCAGTATGATAAAACGTTAAGCTGGTCGATAGTCCAATTTTATGATCGTTATAAATAAAACTAACTTCGTAGTTAACGCTAGTTTCTGGATCTAAGTCAGGGTTACCTATTATCAGGGCACGTGAAATGGATGTTCCAGTGGAAGATAGGTTAGGAGATCCGCCCCCGCCTGTGCCTCGACCAAAGCCTGCAGTAGCTTGAGATAATGAAGGCTGAGTATACCCTGTAGAAACCCCTCCTTTAACAGTAAAGCGGTTATTTGCATGCCAGTTAGCATAAATCCTAGGTGACCAATGAGAACCAAATTGCTCATCGTTATCGTATCTTAAACCGGTAGTTATGGATAAGTCTTTTATAAAGTTCCATTCAACCTCAGTAAATAAAGCCCCAATCCATCGGTCAACTGTATCACTGGCAATAGCCACGTTGGCATCTAGCAAACCATTCGTTTCGTCAACAAGTTCTTCGGTTTTATATCGTGCACCCACAGTATAAATATGTTGCTCTGCTGCATAAGTTGCAGATGTATTAAACGTAATTATTTCTTCTTTTTTATCTTCATCTTGCACGCGTTCAGATAAATCTTGCTGAAGATAAGTGTTTGTTGTTAATTTTCCGTAATTACCCATATGGGTGAGGGAGTACATTTGTTTTTCAAATTCGTACTGTGAGCCTTCTGCATCAATAGCTATTGAGTTACCTGGTGTATGCTCAAAATCAATATTTGATGTATCGTAGGCTAGACTCACCTTGTTTTTATCATCAACGGCCCAGTTAAATTTAACCCCAAATTGGGTTGTATCTGAGTCTGGGCGGCTAGCAGTAGCGTCGCCACCGCCAGAGTAATCACTTTCATCTGTATGTTGTATTGAGCCTGTAAGCTCCATGCCTAATACATCTTTAATTAACGCACCGCCAGCGTAAAAGTCGGTATTGTATTGATCATTACTCACATCATTCATAGATGAAGTATAGCTTGCGGCTAAGCTTGCGGCCCATTGTTGTGGAGCCGTACGAGTAATAATATTAATCACTCCGCCCATTGCTTCAGAGCCGTAAAGTGATGACATAGGACCACGAATAACTTCCACACGTTCAATCATTGCAAGTGGTGGAATACCTATTTGTTTACCCCCATCTGAGCCATTAGTATTTACTGAGCGACCCGCCGAAAGAGGACGACCATCGACAAGGTATAATGTGTATTGATCATCCATACCACGGATACTAATATCTTGCATATTACCGCCACCAGTTACATATACGCCTGGTATATCGCGAACAGCATCAACAACAGTGGTATAAGATTGTTTGCGTAGCTCTTCTTGTAATATGACCGAAATAGATGCGGGAGCATCTATAATTTTCTGCTGATAACCGGTTGCTGTTACAACCATTGTTTCCATTTCATTTGTTTTTTCTGCCGCTGAAGCGCTCATGGCTATAGGGATCAAAATAGCGAGAGGTAACTTTTTACAGGTCAATGGTACTAACTTCGACATTGATCGTTTGGACATTAAAATGTTCTCCTTTACATGTAGGCCTAAATTCAAGAGTGCAAATGATAATACTTATTGTTATCATGTAAAGGAACTTAAATGGAACAATGTGTTGCCAAAGTTGCAACACATGTTGATCGTTTGCTCGTGTAATGGCTAATTTATTATTATGTAAATTAGCCGTCACTGAGCGTATTAAACGCAGTAGGGATGTTGCAATGCCTCAATTTAAAGAATTACGTAGTTTTGTCTCTGTGGTTAGTTCAGGAAGCTTATCAAATTCGGCAAAAACACTGCAGTTGTCTAAATCAACTATTAGCCGACATCTTAAAAACTTAGAGCAAGATGTAGGGAGTATTTTACTTAAAAGAATGCCTAACAGCTTGGTGCCTACAGAGGCGGGGCTGTGTTTTTATGATTATTGTGAGCAAATACTAAGTATAGCGAAAGAAGCTAAACAAGAATTAGATACCTTAGATGAAAAAGTACAGGGTGAAGTAGTTATCTATGTTGATACCGGCTTATTAAGAGGATGGCTAGGTGATGTTGTTACTCAGTTTTTAACGCGCTTTCCAGATGTTAGCGTGACTCTTAAAACAGATATAAAATCTAACTCAAACCAATGGCAAGACAATATTTTGCTTTGTATGGGGCAGTTACCTGAATCCAGCCAACGCCAAGAAAAACTCTGTATTCTTTGGCAGGGGGTATTTGGTAGTAAAGATTACTTTAAGTGTAACGGCTATCCTAACTCACCGGAAGATTTAATAAATACTCACTGGTTACAATTAATTGGCAATAAAAATGAGCAGTTAGTTATGACAAACCAAGGAGGAGAAACATTAAGTGTACCAGTTCCTTCGTCACGAATTCAGTCAGATCAGTTGGTGTTACAAGGAGATGCAATAAGCCAAGGGCATGGGCTTGGTTTATTACCTCTATGGCAAGCAAACATGCGTCTTAATGCTCACCCCGAATGCTTTGAGCGTTGCTTAAAAGACTGGGTAGGTCATCCTGTTCCTATTTGGTTATGTTATCCTTTTGGTAAATTAGCCAAAAAGCAGCGTGCTTTTATAGAGCATATAAAAAGCAATTTACCGCAGGAATGGGATAATGAGCTTTGCCAAGAAATGTAAATTTTATTTAGTATTACTTAGACAATTTATTTTAAGTGTTTTAGAAACTGCAACGTAAAAAACCGCTTTTTAATCAATAAAAGTAAATGCTACTCATTATCATTTAATGTGTGGCATGCTAGCATGTCCTTAATATGTTCATAAATTAAAAAGGAAATATAAATGTACGGCATACTAATAAAAATATTTTTTATAGCTGGTTGTAGTTTTTTCTCAGTAGCTAGCTTTGCTAATTACCCAATAACAATTAGCCAAGGGAATACCCAAGTTGTTATAAAAAAAAAGCCTATAAAAGTAGTTGTATACGATTTAGGTGTACTTGATACATTAACAGCACTTGATGTTGATGTAACAGCGGTTGCTAAGGGAGTGTTTCCTGAGTATTTAGCTCATTATAACTCCCCAAACAAAGCAATAGCGGGTAGCTTATTTAAGCCAGACTTTGAGGCACTTAAAAAAATTAAACCTGATTTAATTATAGTCGGACCACGCAGCCGTAGAGCATTAGATAAATTAACTGCAATTGCACCTTCCATCGATTTAACATTAAGTTCCGATGATTTTGTCTCTAATATTAAAAGAAATATTATATTACTGGGTGATGTTTTTGAAAAACAACAGCAAGCAAAGTTATTGTGGAACAATCTAAATAATAAAATTAATGCTTTACAGGCTAAAGCAATGGGTAAAGGGCCAGGGCTTGTTTTATTTACTGTAAAAGATATGTTTATTGCGCACTTATCTGGAGACAGATTTGGTATGGTGTATGAACTACTTGGTATAAAAAGCCCAGATAAAATTAATAAACCACAGCTAAAAGATAACGATAAAAGCCAAACTAAAGTGCAAAAAGCCAAACAAGCTGCAGTATTAACAAAGGATTATATGGCAACAAAACCAAATTGGCTGTTTATACTCGACAGAGGTTTAGCAACTGGGGGGCAAAGCAATATTGAGCAAGCTTTAGCAAAAGCACCGTTTATAGAAAACTCTCAAGCGTGGCAACAAAAACATGTTTACTACTTAAACCCAACGCAATGGTATGTAATAACAGGCGGCTATACGAGTGTTCTTAATACCGTGAACGAGTTAAATACTATTTGGTAAACATTTTTATTAAAGGTGAGCTGATTATGAATATTTGCTCACCAATTCACTTTAGTTAGATACAAAACGGATAGCGAAAAATTGAAATGAGCGGCATATCTGGTGATCATAACAGAATTTAGCTCAGGACTTTTAAAATTTGCAATAGATAGCTTTATTAGCTCTAGCAGAGTAATTCAGTACCTGTTGTCAGATTGATTACATACCTTCAAATGCCAAATGAACAGGCATAAGTCCCTCATGAACGTCTCAAAACGCATAAGTTTCGAAGATATTATCATAAATAATTTTTAAGTTATTGTAATCAACTCTTAACCCATAATGTTGACCATCTAAGTTATAACCACTTAGGTGAATATGATTATTATGTGATGTGAGTTTACTAAAATAGTTGATTTTATATCGTAAAAAAGAGGCTTAATAGCCTCTTATAAAACAGTATTAAATACTTAAAACTAAGCCAGTAAACCTGCTTTTGTTTCAGGCATTGCTATAAAGCCATCAAGTTTACGAACGTTGTTTAACCATCTTAAAATATTTGGATATTGCTCAAGTGATACGCCACCCTCTGGTGCGTGTGCTATGTATGAAAAGTTGGCAATGTCGGCAATAGTAGGCTGAGTGCCTACTAAGTACTCGCGATTTTGTAAATACGCATCCATTGTTTTAAATAATGTATGGGCAATGTTTATCGCGTTTTGATGATCAAGCTCTGCGCCAAATACAGTGACTAAACGAGCTGCACACGGACCTGAAGCCACAAGCCCTGCAGCAACGCTCAACCAGCGCTGAATGTGCGCTTGAACAGTTACATCTTCTGGGTACCAGGTTCTGTTAGCATCAAATTTTTGTGCCAAGTACAGCAAAATAGCGTTTGAATCGTTAATAACGTCATCGTTATGTTTAAGTACGGGTACTTGCCCAAAAATATTCATTTTTAGAAAGTCAGCTTGTTTTTGTGCGCCGTTTTGCAATGCAACATCGACCATATTTACATCAAGCTTTAAAAGCGATGTAAATAGCTCTGCACGATGTGAATGACCAGATAAAGTAAAACGGTATAGCGTTAGGTTGCTCATGGTTATCCTGTTTTTAATTTGAATAGTAATTTTTAATAACGCTATTCTTTCACTATTATCAGTATTGAAAAACCGAGCTAGTAAGGAATTAATGTCAATGCTATATTGACAATCATGGATACTATTATTGGCATTAAAACAATCATCGCGGTTGTTGAAACAGGCTCTTTTACAGCCGCAGGCGACAGACTAGGGCTTTCAAAGGCGCTGGTCAGTAAGTACGTGGGCATTGTAGAGCAAGACTTAGGGGTTAGATTATTTAACCGCTCCACGCGCAGAATTTCGATTACCGAGGCGGGGCAAAGTTATTACGCAAGCGTAGTGCCTGTAATTGAAAGCTACAGCGAAATGCTCGATAACTTATCGGGTCAAACAGCGCTTGCTAGCGGCAAGCTTAGGGTGAGTGCGCCGGTGTCGTTTGGCGAATCAAACCTTGCGCCGTTAATGCCTGAATTACTGAGCCGTTATCCTGATTTAAGTATTGATTTAGTGCTTTCAGACAAAACAATTGATTTGCTAGAAGAGGGGGTTGATTTAGCAATAAGAATTGGCAGTGTGTCTGACTCTAATTTAATCGCGAGGCAAATTACCAGTTACCCTTTAATTTTATGTGCATCAGCAGATTATATTCAGCGCTTTGGCGCACCAGCGAGTGTTGACGAGCTTGAGCAACATGCTACGGTGATTGATAGCAACTTTAAAATAGGTCGCCATTGGCCTCTCGTTTCACCTAGTGGCGAGGCATTAACGGCAAGCGTAAACTCGCGTGTTTCGGTTAATAATCCACAAGCTGTAAAAGAGGTGGTTGTAGCGGGTGGCGGTATTGGCTTAATTCCTGAAATAGTGGTGAGAGACGATATTGCATCGGGTAAACTTGTACAGGTTATGCAAGGTTATAAAACCTTTGAGTTTGGTTTATTTGCTATTTATCCGCATAGAAAGTTTGTGGCTCAAAAGGTCACGTCGTTTATTCAGTTTTTATTTGAAAAGTTTGAAGCTAAGCCAAAAACAAAAAAGCCTAAAATCAGTTAAGTGATTTTAGGTTTTTTAAAGTGGATTATTAAAATATTATTTTAAAATAGTTACTTAATTAAAAGTGGCGCTTACTTAAAACAACTACTTACTTTAATATAATAACTGGCACATCGTTGTTTTCGAGCATTTTAATGGTATTACTGCCCACAAAAAACTGCCTTAACTTCGAATGCCCAAAAGCCCCCATAACAATCAAATCAATGTTATTTTGCTCTTTGTATTGCATTAACGAGTCGAAAATATTGCCCTCTAAAAAGCTTGCAGACACTTCAAAACCCATACTACTGAGTTTAAATTGAGCGTTAAGAAACTTCTCTTCTAAGTTCTTCTCATTATTATTAATACTCACTAAATGACAATGAAGCCCATGTAATAAACCGCCATCAATAACTTGTTGCAGTGCTTTGTCGGCTGTTTCGCGACCATCGTACGCAATCATAAATGATTTAGGCTGCTTAAACTTTCTAGAAATAAGCAATATTGGTTGCGAGGCGCTACGCACGAGCGTTTCGATGTGTGAACCAAGTGCATTTAAATCAACACGATGATCAACACCATTTCGACCAATAACGATTAAGCGAGTATCATCTTTAAAATCAATAATAGCGTCGATTACATCACCGTGACGTTTAATTAATTCATAGTTTTGAATATGAGCAATTTTTGCTTTTACAGCAACCGAGTCGAGTAATTCATCTGCTAGTTTTAAAGAAATTTTACTACGGTGTTCATCGAGTTTTGTCATTTCTTCAAGCAAAGCCGATTGAGCACCTAAACCAATCGTACCGGTGTAGTTACCTACATTAGTTTGTTGTATTTTTTCAAGCATATGTATAAAGCTAATTGGTTTATTTAGCTTTTTCGAAGCCCAAATAGCAGCTTCGGTTACAGCGTGTGTAATGACAGAGCCATCGATACAGGTAATTATTTTTTTCATTACATTCTCCTTAATGACCGCCAAGTAGTTTATCGACTTCTTTAGGGTCGTTATGTACGCCAAACTTATCAACAACTGTTTCGGTTGCGCTATTCATACCAACAATATTAACTGTTGCGCCTTCGCGTCTAAATTTAATAACCACCTTGTCGAGTGATGATACACCGGTTATATCCCAAAAGTGGGCATGGGTTAAATCTATAACAACATTTGTTACCGCACTTTTAAAATCGAATGACGCTATAAACTGCTCTGCTGAGGCAAAAAATACCTGGCCTACAACTTCATAAGTTACTAGGTTTTTAGTTTCATCGTGCTTAGTTGTAACAACCATAAAGCGACCAATTTTGTTCGCAAAAAACAACGTAGCTAGCAATACGCCAACTAAAACACCAATGGCTAGATTATGCGTGGCAACAACTACAATAACCGTAGAAATCATCACTACGTTTGACGAAAGCGGGTTCTTTTTTAAATCCTTAACTGATGCCCAAGAGAATGTACCAATCGACACCATAATCATTACTGCAACTAATGCCGCCATAGGAATTAAACGCAGCCACTCATCTAAAAACACCACCATGATGATTAAAAATAAACCAGCAATAAAGGTTGAAAGTCGTCCACGACCGCCCGATTTAACGTTAATAATTGACTGTCCAATCATGGCGCAACCCGCCATACCACCAAATAAACCTGCGCCAATATTGGCAATACCTTGACCTTTACACTCTTTATTACGATCGCTCGTTGTATCAGTTAAGTCATCAACAATAGTGGCGGTCATCATGGATTCAAGTAAGCCCACAACCGCAAGACCAATCGAATACGGTAAAACAATTTGCAGCGTTTCGAGTGTTAGCGGTACATCGGGCCATAAAAATATAGGCAGGGTGTCTGGCAGTTCGCCCATGTCGCCAACGGTTCTTATATCAAGCCCTAAAAACAGTGAAACCAGCGTAATAACAACAATACACACTAAAGGAGAGGGAAGGATTTTGCCAATAGTTGGAATATACGGAAATAAGTAAATAATACCTAGGCCCGCTGCGGTCATCGCATAAACATGCCAAGTAACATTGGTCAGCTCAGGTAACTGCGCCATAAATATTAAAATCGCCAGTGCGTTTACAAACCCCGTAACAACAGAGCGCGATACAAACCGCATTAACTCACCGAGCTTTAAAAAGCCTGCAAATATTTGCAGTACACCGGTAAGTAAGGTGGCAACCAGTAAGTATTCCAGACCATGATCTTTAACCAGCGTCACCATTAATAGCGCCATTGCACCGGTAGCAGCCGATATCATGCCAGGGCGTCCGCCTACAAAGGCAATAATAACGGCGATACAAAATGAGGCGTATAAACCTACTTTTGGATCAACACCCGCAATAATAGAAAAGGCAATAGCTTCCGGTATTAGGGCAAGCGCCACAACAATACCAGCAAGCACATCGCCACGAACATTAGAGAGCCAATCTCTTTTTACGTGATCAAACATGTAATAAACCTAATTAGTTAGTTTCCCAGAGTATAGGGGAGTATTTTATTTAAATAACAATGATTCTCGCACAGATGGCGATTAAGGTTGCATGCAATGTGCTGATGAAAAAGGGAGTGGTTGCCTAGGGCGGCGTAAGTTTCAAGTAAAAAGCTCCTTTTTGATTAGTGTGTATTGATAATGGGAATAAATTGTAAGTAACGCATACACTTTAGCAATATGCAGTTAGTTCATAAAGAGTAAACCTCAATCCAATAAGGTTTTTAAGCAATTAATACTCAAACGTAAAACCAAACTCTCTTAATATTTCGTACACGTTTATGTCAAAATGATAAAGCGTTGCGGCTCTTTGTGCCACATTTGTTTGCTTTTCTTTGCAGTTTATTAATAAGTTCATTTTTTTAAACTTACGTCTAAAGTTAGATTTATCGAGTGATTTATTTAAAATCGACTCGTCCAAAGGCAAAGAGCCTGAGCAAATGAAAGGGTAAATATTACCCCTTTAATAAGCGCCAAAACTAAAGCAATAGAACTAAAATAATAGAACTAAAGCAATAGTTTTGGCGTTGTTAGACTGCTTCACTCGTTAAGCTTTCTTTTTACTAAACCCAAACACTTTATAAACTCGCAGCAACTATCTAATTTCTCAATAGTTAAATTACTAATGCACTTAAGTAAAGTGTGAGTCGCTTGTTCAATATCACGATTTGCAATAGCGTTTAACATCATTTTTTAAACTTTTATTATTTCGATTTAAGCTGCCTCGATCGCCGTTTTCCCTTAGTTGTTAACTGGGTCATCAACCTTCGGCCATGTTCTAAAAATGAATAATATTAGACGTGACGTAGTTTTTGTAAAAAGACGTAGTAGAGTGGTTGGCGTAATAAGCAGCTAAAAAGCAAATACAGCTGATAGTCTGCAGTGAGCGAGAAGCGGACATTGAGATTGGCCAAATATCATCGTGAATTGATTCGTTAAAGTGTGTCGTTAGCGCATATATTCATGAAAATGAGTGCTGCGCGCATATTGGTTCATTTAACTTTACCTAAAAGTTTTAGAAAACTTAGTGATAGTAATACCTTAGGTTATTTGCTAAAACTATATAATGTAGAAAAATGAGCGTGGCATCGGCAGGAATATGTGCGATGAGCGCACTATTAAATTTTTAGGTAACTCAAGTATGTTCAGTATCGTCAGCAAAATGAACAACAACATTAAGATAGGATATATGTATCTGGTACTTGGTGTTCTCATGTTTTTGGGTGGCTTGTATATTACTAAAAGTACGTCAGATTTTATCGACAACGCGTTATCAGCAAAAGGCACTGTAATTGAGTTAATTCAAAAAGACGACTCGCTATATCCTGTAGTAAGCTTCATGGATGAAACTGAAAAACAGCATACTTTTGAGTCTAATTATGGTTGTAGTCCTGCTTGCTATAAAGAACAAGAGCAAGTAACCGTTCTTTATAGCGGTGGTAATGTTAAAGCTCCTGTAATAAGTGGATTTATGTCCTTATGGTTACCAAGTCTGCTTTTGTTAGGCATAGGCATTAGTTTTGTTGTTGTAAGTCTATTCCAAATAAAAAGGTTACGGGGCAAAATAGCGCAAAGCGTTGCCTAACAACACGCCCTAAGGTGGACGACCAGTAAAATCAGCTATTAATTACAAATTTTAAAAATGGTGGACCTCAGTTCTTTTAGCCAACAGCAATTTGCCGCTTAAGACAGCATTCTACGCTTAGTCTAGTTCGGTTGTGATTCACTATTAGGAGTAAACTTTGAATAAAGGGATTTTGTTATTTCTACTCACCGTACTTTGTACCATTAATTCTGCGAACTCCGCTGAGACAACTTGGAAAACCCAAGGTTATGGTTACGTTTTTCATACTGTGGACAATAAAACAACAGCCTTTGATTTAACAACTAAGCATTGTTTGGAAAACCACTTTATCACCGATGAGTTTGAACAAATCTCGTTCATTGAAGAAACAAAAAAAGTGAATAAAGATACTCGCTTACTTAACTTTGGTGGTTTGTTTCCGTTAAAGCTAACGAAATTAGATAGTTTACCCGCTCAATGTCAATCCGAAAAAATTGTTAGTATTAAAGACAAAAACTATGAATTTAATGCCAGTATTGTTCTTGACGTTCTAATGAATAATTTTGAAGAGCACTATGCATTTTCAAAAGATAAAAATATTAATTGGGTTGAGCAGAGAAAACTTTGGCAAAAAAGAATAACCTCAAAAACTACGCAAGATGAGCTATTTAGTATCATAGATGACTTTCTTAAAGAATTACGCGACGGTCATGCCATATTACTCAATCAAGAACTTGATAGGCTTTCACATTACTCACCAAGAAAGTGGTCATTTTGGGATGAATTAAAAGCGCACTCAGTAAATTACCCTGAATACTCAACTTACTGGGAATTACATACCGCATTAATTGAAAAATCTCAGGAAAGCATTAAGAATTACATTGATAAAAACTATTCCACTCTTCAATATCACGATAATTTTACCTTAGCAAACACGCCTCAAAATATTGCCTATTTAAAAATAAGTAACTTTGATGATTTCTCAAATAATGACGTAAAAGCAACAAAAGAGGTTATGGAGATATTTACGCCTATCATCAAACAAAGCAATGGTTTAATTATTGACTTACGTTTTAGTATGGGTGGAAGTGACTTAGTGGCATTTTCTATTTTATCTTACTTAATAGATTCAGAATTAGCCTTGGGGGGGAAACAGTTTAAAACATCGACAGGTTACAGTGAACTTCAAAAAATTGTTGTCGCTCCATCAAAAATTAATAATTACACAGGAAGCATTGTTGTTCTAACTAGTCAAAAAACACCTAGTGCGGCTGAAGTATTTCTTTTAGGTTTACAAGCAAGGGGCAATGTTACTTTTATTGGTGAAAGAAGCTACGGAGCTTTTAGCGATGCGTTAACAAAAGCTTTGCCTAATGGTTGGGGGATCACATTATCAAATGAAAGGTATCTCAATTCTCATGGGGAAAATTATGAAAACATTGGATTGCCTGTAGATCATGAATTTGTATTTCTTAATGTGAACAATATTGAAAGCGGAAAAGATGTGCAGCTTAATGAGGCAATTAAAGCTTTTAGATAGGTGCATTCAGCGTATAACGAGGCGTCACTAATGTCCGCTGTTGGCACTGAGCCGAACTTCGGCAAAGAGCGATAACCGGACTGTGGGTCAACTCGTTTTTGGACAAAAGCGTGTTAGAAAAGAAGATTTAAACAACCCAAATTACTAACAATCAACTAAAGCTGATTGATATCGACTCCTTTCACATACAAACTTTAAAAACCTCTATCAAATAATACACTCATCAGACCTATTGACAGTTTATCAATGAACTTAAGTTCATATATATTGGTTGAAATAATAATTAGAGATAGCTTTATGAACACACCAATCAGGATATTTGTAGATAACTGTATTTTAAGTCATAGCGAGATGCTAGAAGGTGCCAAACGTACTAAATATTGTAGTGGTCAATAAAATTTGGCCACAGTTTTAGAGTCTTTGTATCTAATCTCAGATTCATTTGGCGCTAAACCAGCATTATAATGATGCGGTCTAACATTGTTGTAATATCCGTTGATATAATCACTCACACTATATTTAGCGTCTATAAAATTCCCATATCCAACCTTTGGCATCCATTCTGTTTTAAAGCTTCTAAAAAATCGCTCCATTGGCGCATTATCCCAACAATTTCCGCGTCGACTCATGCTTTGTGTGATTTTATAGCGCCATAAACGTTGGCGGTACTTCAAGCTCGTATAATGGCTTCCTTGGTCTGAGTGAAACATCAACCCACTTGGTCTGCCTCTGCTTTCGTAAGCTAACTCAAGCGCTTTTAGCGTTAAGTTAGAATCTGGCGACAATGACATTGCCCAACCCACAACTTTACGCGCAAATAAATCAATAACGACCGCTAAATAAGCCCAGCGATTGCCTGTCCAAATATATGTAACATCACCGCACCACACGGTATCTGGCTCAACAACATCGAACTGCCTATCAAGCAGGTTTGGGATTTCAAGGTGTTCATTACCGCCGCGTTTATATGAATGTTGAGGTACTTGGCAGCTTTCTAGCTTTAATTTAATCATTAACTTAGCAGCACGATAACGGCTTAATTCAAAATCGTTATTCGTTGCGATTGCCGCGATTGTCCTCACACCTGCTGAGCCCCCACTCATTGTATGTATGGCTTTAACTTCAGCCTCTAACCTTACTTGCTCTGGTGTCGGTGTCGTATCCCGTATAGCCCAGTATTTATAGCTGCTACGATGCATATTAAATACACTACATAGCACACTAATAGGGTAACGCTCTCGTTGATTTAATTTCTCAATTAACGAGAATTGTTCAGGGAGTCGGACATCAAGAGAGCGGTAGCCTTTTTTAATATATCCTTTTCTAATTCAATGCGTTGGATTTGCTTTTTAAGTTCACGGATTTCAATTTGTTCGGGTGTCATTGGTGAAGCCAATGGTGACTGGCCATTACGTTCTTGCTTTAATTGAGCAACCCATTTACTTACGGTTGATTTACCAACACCCATCGCTTTGGCTGCTTCTTCTTGTGTATAACCTTGGTCAACTACAAGTTGAGCCGTTTCTAATTTGATTGAAGCGGAGTACGTTGCACGATTTAATTTTGTCATTTTTTTCACCCAAATTTGTATGCAAATAGCATAACATTTCTTTCTTAATGGGTGACCAAAATTACTCTACCACTACAGACCGGGTGATCAAGAGTGGGTAGTGCTTTTTCTTTGGTTTTTTTATTACTTTGAATTGGTACGATTGAGTGGATTCGAACTGCTGACGCTTGGACCGGGTGATCAAGAGTGGGTAGTGCTTTTTCTTTGGTTTTTTTATTACTTTGAAGTGGTACGACTGAGTGGATTCGAACCACCGACCCCTACCATGTCAAGACGTTATTTTAACTACTTCTATAAATAATAATCTCCAGTAAATATAATTAATTGCATATTATTACAATAACTTAGATAAAATTTAGTTAATATTAAAATCTGTTTTTGAGTGTTTTACGAACATTTAAAGCTTGATCTGGGCACTATTTAGGCACATTATGAAAATGTCAAAAATGACTACTTATTGTTCTGGTGCTGAATATGATTGATGAGAATGTTGAAGGCAAATTAAAAAAGATCGATGAATTATTAGACAGGTCTACATTTGAGTATATTGTCGCAGAAAATATTACCCTTGAAAAAACCATAGATAATTTAATCAGTAATATAAATTTATTTTCGTTTTTAAAACCAAGTTCAAACGACAGCTTTGATACAATTACTACTTGGAAACTTGATGCTTATCAAGCCCCGATAATTGGATATAAAACTGATAACGAAAAGTTAAAACTAGTCTCTGGCTTATTTACATTTCATAAAGTTTGTCGACTTCAATATCAGTCAAATCAACTTGTCCCATGTTTGATCCTTCCTAATCGTCCGACACCCGATCTTAGACGTTTAATTTTTCTTAATGATATTGTTCGACTACTTTTTAAGCAGTACTTTAATGCATCCGGCCCTTTAATCTCAGAGTTACTTATTGGCTTATTCAAAGGTGAACAACCAGTAATTGATTCAACAGAATGGCGTACCTTATTTCCAGCTATTAAAACAAAAACAGAATTATGTAAATGGCTTAAAATTAGTACAAAAGTGATTAAATTATGACGGGTATGCTAAAAGTTAAGCTTCTTGAGCATATTGAGTTGTATTGCAAAGGGGTAAACTTGGAAATCAGTATCGAGGATATAAAATCTGACTTTGATGATTTTACTTCTCGCATAAGTGCTCCTGAAGATTTGAGTGGTTTATCACAAGTTTTTTTATTATTAAAAAGGATGAATGATGCGTCATGGAAGCTATGGGAATTTACTAAAAGTGAACTATGTCTTCCTGAGTATATTTATTATGCCTTTAATGAGTATGGAGTTGAGCTAGATGCAAGCTCAAGAGAGAGTTTTAATCGCAGCACATATAAAAATGGTTGGTGCAATGAGATACCATTCTATGTATTACTTATTAAATCATATGAGTATAAGCAAGATTCAAAATCATTAAATCTTCTTGCTAATTTTATTGGTAATTATTTTAAAAAAATACATACACTCATCGATCCTGAATTAGCTACAAGCTCATCAACAAGAGAAGCTGAGGTTTGTAATAAGTTTCGCTTATTAATGAAAAAGTCCAATATAGCCTTCGTACCTTATAAAGATAAAATATTAACAAACTACCTTGATTCAGCTTCGTCAATCGCGAGTAAGTTAGAGTCAATTATTAATAATGATATATATACTAATAATGTAACGGATAGAGGTTATTTAAATACTTTAATTCATTTTTATAAGAATGACTGGCAACCAGCTCGGCTGTATAAACGAGGAGGCCGTTACAGAGGCTCCATCGCTAAATGGTATAAAAAACCTAATACTTTACCTATTACTGGGGCTGTTGATAATTTGTCAGTTTTAATACCATCTTTAAACTTTTTATCAGATACAGAGGGACTTAACCCTGAAGATTCTGAGGTTCAGATGCCTTTTGTAATTGATAACAATGAAAGCAATACTGAAAGAGATAAAACCGATCATCAAAGCATTGAAATGATTTTTAGTCCCGCCTCTAAGAAGAAAAAACAAATAGATATAACTCGCAATGTGCACCGAGCTCATAATATTGCTTACCAAGATACGCGATTATTAAAGGCGCCAGAACTGGGCTTATTATTTGATACATTAAATAAGTATGGCCGTTCCGATAAAAATATTGAGCTTGCGATATTGGGATGGCTGATGTTTTTATTGGGTAAGACGTTACATGAGATAGAAAGCTTACAGATATTTAATAAAATAGATGACAAAACACGAGGTTTGTTTCTAGATGAAAATGGTCGAGGCTGGTGGTATTTCCCTATAACTCAAACCGCTAAACCAACGATTAAAAAAGTTGGTCTTATTAAAACAGCGAATGGTGTATTTACTGCCTGTCCTACATTTTTGACAGATTTAATAATTAAATACTTGAAGGGCAGAAAAGAAGGCTTACTTATTAACGTAGACAATTTTGCAGCACTTGAAAGCAGTTTAGCCAAAAAATTAAAAAAGTTATCAGATAGAGCTTATAGCGGAAGACTAAGTATCAATAGCATTAGTAATTTTATTGGGAATTATATTAATGCAACAGGTGTGATAGACCCTATTTATATAGACTTTAGTTACGATGTAAAAATGTACTCTACTCGAGTATCTCGAAGCTATAGCAATATTGATGATGTTACGCGGTGTGAAAGGCTATTTGAGTTTTGGCAAGAAGTTGAGTCTGATTACTATGATTATTGTAAAGAAAAATCCCCTATAAAACTTTTTGAATTAGTGTGTTTTGATAAGCGTAATCGTATGCTTGGTTCTAAATTTACACCAGAGAATATGACAGTTAAGAGCCTCATAGCAGCTTTGGCATTAGAAGTTAAAAACACTAAGTTAAACTCTTTAAAAAAACTTGATGCAATCTTAAAATACCATAACGCGTTTACAGTCTATACGGCATGGATGTTAATGTTTGGAACGGGTTATCGGGCTGTTTGGAACCCGTTACCAACTTTTTCCCTGTATTTTCCAACGCTAAACCTCATGGGGATAAGTGATAAAGATGATAGTGATTTTACGCATTCTAGATTAGTTTGTTTACCGTCTATTTTAAATGCGCAAATCACAGCTTATCAAGAGCACCTTAGTTGTTTGAGAGGGTTAATAAGAGTATTAAAGCCCAAGTTATGCCAGTCAATAGATGACTTTTTAAATGCCGCCTCTAAAAGCTTAAATCTCGATTACAAAGAATCTTGTCAGTGGTTTAAGCTAATTAGAAATTCACGTATAAATCATGGACCTTTATTCATATTTCAAAGACAAAGAGCAGGAATTGTTACTAAAGGTATTTCTCCTACAGAGTTAGTTCTCAGGTTACCTAAGGAACATAAAATACCTGCAAATGCAGGAAGGCATTGGCTTAAAAGTAATTTGCTTTATAACAACGTCAATTCAGAGCTAATAAACTTTCAAATGGGCCATTGGCAGTCTGGTGAGGTTCCTTTAGCTGATTATTCGACACTAAATTACATAGATTCTGTAAATGAATTATTACCTATCCTAGATAAGTTATTTAAGGGGGTAGGGTGGCAAACTCTAAAGTCCGATCTTATTTAAATGAACTGAAGAAGCAAGGTAAGTTCCATCAATGTTTTCAACAGATTGTAAATGCTTATAGAAACGGCTCTGATAATGATTTTGGAATTAGATTTAGCGATGATGATTTTTTAAACGAATATAAAAAGCTATGCATGCTAATGCTTAGGTATTTTAAAAAATCCGATGAGAATGTTCTTTCTAGTGAAATGAACATTTTAAAGTCACGGTTAAAAGAAGACTTAACGATTAAACACCTTCAGCTCATGCTTATTGATGCTATATTAAATTATGGATTAAAGCATCATGGTATTGAATCTTCAAAAGTCCCTCAAATCGTCGTACTAAAGCGCGATAAACCTATGTTATCACCAGTAGAATTAATAAAACTACCGATAGCACTACAAATTAAGTCAATATTAAGTAAAGAGCTACAAACACCAACTGCTAATTTATCAAAAGAAGCTAGTTATGGTCGGTTAGTTTTATTTTTATATATGACAACAGGTGTTCAGTTTGACGAGCTTATTACAATCATAAATGCCCCGGATGCTTTAATGTATTTAGGTGGTCAAGTATTTTGGTATGGGAAAAGCGAAAAAGAGGAACGACGATACGTACTATGTGATGCTGTTGTCCTTTTATTATTACATCATAAAAACTTCATTAAGCCGTCTGAGAAAATACGAGTAAATAAAAATAGATTAAGTGAATTTATAATAACGTTTTTAACAGAAGCTAGTGGTAAAAACTGGCAAAGCTTGTCACTTTTAAAATTACGAACACTTAGAAAAATAGATACTATAATCAACCTCAGCCCTATCGACTATCAGATGTATTTACGGTCTAGTACCTGTACCGAGCTACCTCAAACAGCTTTTTTAAGGTTAATAAGTAATAAGGCATTAGTTGCAGACGAAATAGCAAAACAACCTAAGAAATTTAATGAGCTTAATAAGCTATTGTCATTTGATAGTGACAGCTTTGATTATATTGAGCCTAAATTAATAAAAGCCAAGTTAGAGTATACCTATAAAAACTTGAGGGAACTGAATGGCCAAAGAGCTTCAAGGGCACAGTGCATTAAATTTGTTGAACAAGAATTGAAAAATGATAAAAATAGTGTTTATTTCAATATTTTGTGTGGTTGGCTTTATTATCTTTTGAAAGAGGGAGGGGTAACTAAAAAGAAGTTAAAAGTAGACACAGTAATTGATTATGTGAAAAGTATCAGTGAACCTTTTTTAAATGTTTTTACTCGAACTGATCTAGCAGTAATATCAGCGTCAGATTGGGCAATAAAGTTAAATGATACGAGTGAATATTTTAATTCTGCCCAACGTAAAAAGTATTTATATTATTTCTCTGTGTTTTTAATAGAGTCTGAAATTGTCAAAGACTTGTGTATTGACGATCTTGATATAGCTCCTGTCCAAAGTAAAGTTGATGCTAATTTAGTTTCAGCTAGTCATGTAAGCGCAATTCTTGAATATTTAAGTGACAGCCTCAATAACAGTCCGGTTGAGTTATATGCATATTTATTAATGTGTTTTTGTTTTTATAGTGGCTTGCGCCGTAATGAAGCCGCTAAGCTGTACTTTGGTGATATTCAGGTTTCACCTATAAAGCCAAATAAAGGTGAATATGATTGGGTTCTACTATCAATCAGACCAAATAAAATAAGGGGTTTAAAAACACCTTCAGCTAGAAGAGAACTACCCCTAGATGCGTTATGGCCAAAAGAGCATTTAGCCAAGCTAAGAAGCTTTTATGACGTTCAAAAAAACACTGAAATAAGCCATCAAATTCATTGTTATTTAACTGCTCTGTTAGCGTAAATAAAGCATACGAGCTATTAACGCAATTACTGCATTACTATACTAAGGATCATACTCTAAGAATTCATCACCTAAGACATAGCTTTGCTAATTGGACTTGGTACAGATTAAATTCAAACTTGGTATTAACGGGAAGGCAGTATTTATCTATATTTGAAAATGGCTTATTTGATCAAAGTTTTATTACTCACTTTAACAAAAGATTAAAAGTTAAAGACAATACTCGCTCAAAAATGTTTTTTTTGTCTCATTTACTTGGTCATAAAGTCACAGTGTCGACACTAAATAGCTATTTACACTTAAAGGACATACAGCATTGCGCTCAAATGAATCAGACATATACAGTATCTAAGTATTTTTTATCTGAATGTATAGGGAGATCTAATTTTAAGGAGTTTATGCCAGGTGAAAGTTTAATTGAAAGAATTGAATTTTATAGTAAAAAACAAGAGCAAGACTATTCGATCCAATATGCAGGTAAGGTTAGTGATTTAATCACACCATCGTTTAAAGGTTTTAAACAAAAGTTTGAAGTTGATGGGCAAATAAGAATGTTAGATTATGCAAATGCTCTTAAATCGCTAGAACTAAACTCAATACACGATACAGCATCGAGTTACTCACTCCCTGTGGAGCAAGTTCAAAAATTACATGATAATGCTCTGAGTGTAAGCAGGGAATATCCCAGGAAAGGTAAAAAGCTGCCCTTAATTCCTAACTTCCCAAGTTTAGATAATACTAAAGATGACTTAAAAAGAGTTTCTTCACAAAAAGCATTTTATTATTTATGTCAGAAATTTGATACTTTATTAAGTCAGAAAAATGTAACGCTTAGTGAAGCATTTGATGCCCTACAAATATTGAAATATGGTGCTGCAGGGAAGAATTTCGCTCTTCGTTGTCCTGATGAGCAAGTAATACGCAACTTTTTAAATTTATGTATAAAATTTAAATTAAAGTCGAGCCACTTCAAATTTCGTTTTCATCAAGTAGATTTACAAAATCAAAATGTTATTCAAGCGGGTCTTACTGGGAAGAATTAGTTTCGTCATTTGGATTAAGCGATAGTCACATCGAAAGCGCCTCAATTGAGGAGGGCAGGTTTCTAGGTAAACATAATGGCAATGGCTTTTTAGAAGTTGGATTATTAATTACAGTAAAGGGTAGTAAAGGTACATATAAAAAGTCGAGGCGCCACCATAGCTTAATGAGCTTTCTTCATTTGCTGCTTATTATAAGTTATAGGGCCGGCGAAGCCCCTTAATAGCTTCAAATTAAGTTTAGGTATTTTAAAACGTTAACTCATTCTTTTAAGAACTTTATCGCCAACTTTACAAAAATGGTAATAATCAGGAAGTTCTTGAAATTTAGCATGTATAAAAGCTGATTCAGAAGAGCATCGGTCAGCTTGTTGCACAATATGCTCAATTGCATATCTCGCTTGATAGCCAGATGGCTTGGCTGCTAATAAACTGCTTAATAACTCCAGCAATTGCCTATTACGACTGCCTAGCTTCGCTAAAGGTTCAGCTAAGATAGCAAAGTTATAACCTTCGTGTGGTCCTGGTATGTAGCGATCGTTGGCTTGATGTAGCATGACAAATATTTTACCAATATCGTGAAATAAGCCAGCTACTAATGCAGCTTGGCATTCAATACTGGAATGATTTAAGTGTTTAGCATTATTAAATGCAATTTCAGCTACCTCTATACTGTGCTCAAATAATCCATGAGTATAAGAATGATGGTGGTTTAGGCTAGCCGGTGCTTGTATGAATTTTTGTAAAATGCTTTGTTTAGTTAAAATAAAATCAATAAAAGGCTGCAACTCACTGCATGTGACGAAGCTAAGTAGCTTAAAAAATCGTGCTATTAAATGCTCATTTGTATTATTTATCATCGAAGTTAAATTAAGGTACTGCTGTTCGTTACATTGAGAAAGTATAGGCTCTATATCACAAACTACATGATTACCCATTATATCGTGAGTTAACTGAAATTGAGCTAAGCCAGACACTATTTGGCATTTTCTAGCAATATCAGCAGATGTAATAGCGTAAATTATTTGCTTACTTATCAATAGCTCACAATTGGCTGTTGGCAAAGTACCATTAATATGTAAATTTTTTAACCAACCATAGATATAGTTATTCATAAGTAGCCTCTTCTTCAATGTTGGCATTTAGAAGTAGGCGGTCAAAAGCACTACCATCTTGTCGAGTATTGTTTGGAACATAACGGCTGTAAACTTCAAATAGCATTTTAGTGGTGCTGTGACCCATTTGTTTAGCTATCCATTCAGGGTTTTCACCAGCAGAAAGCCATAAGGTTGCGCATGTATGTCTTGTTTGATAAGGGCGTCTCCTCTTTAAAGAGAGCTCTTCTAGCGTTGGATACCACACCCTTTTAGTTATATTTCGATGGTCAAGAGGGTTACCTTTTTTATTACAAAAAACATAAGTGTTCTTACCAGTTATTTTGAATTGTGTTTTTAATGCATCAACAACAACTCTAGATAGCTGGATATTTCTATATGATGTGGCTGTTTTAGGTGTCTCAACATTGCCATCAACTAAGGTTTCATGAATAGTAATTTCATTTCGATCAAAGTTAACGTATTCCCACTTGAGGCCATCAATCTCTGCTGTTCGTATCGCAGTAAAAAAGCGAACGGTATAATAATTACGAAAATCACTTCTTACATACTTAAGAAATTGCTGAACTTCCTTGAGTGAAAAAGGTTCTATCTTGGTTTTAACTACTTTTAGTGGTTTTATATTGTTAAAAGGAGTTTGAAAATCATAACGTAATGACGCTTCTTTAAGTATGCCTCTAAGAGGTGTCATAACATGATTGATCCAATCATTACTCAATTGTTTTTTACTACTACGCTTAGGCTCTAATATGCCCGCGCGATATTTAATAATATGAGCACGGCTTATTTCATCAAGATTAAACTTGCCAAATTCAGGAATTAAATAACGCTCAAAGATCATAGACACATTTTTAAAATGACTAATTTTCCAATGAATTTTACTTTCTTCTAGCCACTCATAAGCAAATGCCTCGAAGTTAGGTACATTCTGTAAAATAACATCAGCTTTATTCGTTTCATTAGCTTTTATAGCTTCTATCTGGTCATCAAACAGTTTAAAAGCCTTGCAGCGGTTACTATTCGGAAACATATCTCGGTAAACAAAACGATCGAGCATAATTTGAATTTCAATATTTTCTAGAACTTTCTCAAGTTTGATACGATTAGCTTTTGTATCCTTGAGTAAGGTCTGCTCACGACATCGTATATTTTGATAATAAAAATCAAAAAACAACTTATCGTTTCGGCTTCTTACACTAGCCATAACATACACCTCCACTTGCGAGAGGAATGACAAATTCGCGCTCAGCTTTATACGTGGTGTTGTACATTTCTTCCATTACACTTTCTAAAAGGTAAAGTATTTTTCTTGATCCAAAAGGTCTAATGTAATGCTCACCCTCAAAAAAAACATTGTCTTTCAACTTACGGTTAATGTAATCTGGACTGAACTTAATAAAGCTTGAAAGTTCTTTAGCAGAAAGCAAAGTAAATTCATTTTTAATCATAAAAGTATCCTCACAAGAAACTAAAGTGATTAAATCATACAGAAAGTATCCTGTAAAGAAACTTTTTAAATAATTGGTTGTATTAAAATGATTGTTTATAACTTAAAGGAATTAATCGCAGCTAAGTCATTGAAAGAGGGACGTAAAATTACGTTAGATGAAGTTGCAAATGCCGCAGGAGTAAATAAAGCCGCGATGTCAAAAATGGCTAATAACAATAATTACTCAACAACTACGCGTACTTTGGATGCATTATGTGCTTACTTCGACTGCAAAATAGAAGAGATAATCACGTATAAAAAATAATTGGATCAAAATAAGTTCGTTGCTATATCAGTCTATACACCAGATAGAATATCTTGATAAATATCAGGCTTGTTCATTGCCTCAATATCACTACATTCTAAAGTGTGATTATAACTTTTAAACCAAAAAGGGAGATCCCTGTTTTCATAGAGTGATTTACCTACTTTGATAGCTCAAGATTTATTGACTTAATTTTTATCAATAAAGTTAAGTTGAAATCGAGGGTAGGCTACCTCAGCGTTAGGATAAATGTTAGTGACAAAAAATATCAGTTGATCAACAACAAGTCTGTCCGCACTTTTAATTTCGAGAAGATTGGCAACGTCAGCTTTTGTAAAAAGAGAGTTATTTACTAAGAACTTGTCTATTTCAGTTTTATAAGTTTTAGATTTGGCTGCTAATGTTTATTCAGTTATTTAATTTTTTTAAAATATTTCTAAACAGAGCGATAACCTTGCCTTAATTGAGCATTTTCATTACTCAGTGATTTATCCATTCTTATTACTCCTAGCTAAAATACACATATGTTTTAATCAGGTGTCGTTTCGAGAGTTACTTTTTTAGCATCAGCCTAAATTGATTTAGTAGTCAAGTGTTTTAATACTCTAGCTGCTTTGTTAGTAAGCGACTCAAGTAGAGGTAAAACATTCAAGTTACACTACTCCTAAGTCTTCAATATGTAAGGTTGATCTAAATTTAATTACAAAAACATTCAAACAGCTTACAAATACAAACATATGATGTATATTATCTGTTGCACATAATAACAACAGTGTAAAAACCTGTTAACAGATAACGACCTCAACGGGAGAAAAATATGAGACAACATCTTTTAGGCTTCACACTAGCCCCCTTGTTTTTGCTTACAACAGCATGCTCACAACAAGAAAGCGTAGTTAAAGTTGATAACAATGAAACACAAAGCGCAACGCAAGATAACTACGAACAAGTTGCGATTCTAAAAATGGCAAAACTCAAAAAAATGATGCAACAAGCGCAAAGTAAGCAGATTGATGTAACACGTGAACAGAGTATTATTTGGTTTTCAGAACAATTTTTAAAGTTTGCCAATTGGGATGAAAATAATTATGACGCAGTCGTCAAATTATTTGGGTACGAGCGCCATTATGCCGCTGATAAAGAAAAGCTAGCAAAAGAGTTACCAAACTTTGAGCGCGAAAAAGTAATTCAAATTTTAGAGAAAGGCATTGAAGAGCTTGGTAAAGAGCTAGCAGGTGATATTAAACGTCGCCCAGTGAACAAGGTTGATTGGCAAAATACAAAAGCAGAAGATAATATGTTTGTGAGTAATGGCAAGCCTATCTTTTTGTATGATTACTTTTCAAAGAGTGTTGGTCAGCCACTTACAAATAAAGATATTTATAACGATCATTTAGGCGCGCTCTATCATGGCGGTGAAGATTTATACCCGGTAGATCACGACCGTGCCATTAATTCATTTTTAGTGCGTGAAGATGGCACTTTTGACGAAGAGTTAATGAAAGAGCTGACGCGTATCCCTGATACCAACATTGGTTTTTTAGTTTACTGGTTAATGGGTATTCCAAAGTGGGTTGAAGAGCAAGAGCCAGAAGTTAGAAAAGGCCGTTCGTTATTTACAGGATTCGATATTGATAACCCATTAGCGCGAGATCTTTGGGGTAAAATAATTCGTAAAACGGGTGAGCTTACTAAAGGCAAAAAAGTTACTGAAGTTGGGTTTGTATTAGCTAACGAGCCGCATTGGTACGCCGAAAAAGGCCACTGGACACAAAAATATGAAGAAATGACCAGCATCTCTTCATACACACTAAATAAGTTTAGAAGTTGGTTAGATAAAAAATACCAAGGTGATATTAACGAGCTAAATGAAAACTGGGGAACGCATTTTAGCCAGTTTGCAGATGTAGCTATTGAGATACCGATTGATCCTGCGATTAAAGGCGAGCCTAAGTGGTACGACTGGACGCGTTATAATATGGACAGAAGCACTGACTGGTTTACTTACGTTCAAAACGAACTGCATTCTGTAAATGAAGACGCTGATACCCATATAAAAATTATGCCGCGCATGTTTATGGACGATTCACGCTCTGGCGGTATTGATACCGAAGCATTAGCTGAGTTAACAACCATGGTAGGGCACGATGCTAAGTCGTTTGGTAGCGAAAATATTCGCCCAGGTAAGTCATCTAAGTGGATTGAAAAGTACGCATATAACTGGGGCATAGTTACTATGTTTCATGACTTTATGGAATCAGTTGCGCCGAATAAAATTAATGTAAATTCAGAGTCTCATTTTTTATCATCAGGTCAGTGGCGAGATTTAGACACACGTACAAGCTATGTACGTAGTGTTTATTGGCTTGCAACTTTACTTGGTATGGATGCCAATATGGGCTGGTTTTGGGCGCGTGATCCAGATGGTTCACCAGAGGATCGTTTAGAAGGCGATCTGGACTTTTTTGACCCAGGTCTTGGCGGTGCATTTGCGGGTTCTAACAATATGCAGCCACATGTAACTAACGAAGTTACCCAAGTAATGTTTGATCTTAATAGTTTTTCTGAGGAAATTGTTGAGCTTAGAGAGCAGCGTCGCCCACTTCGTTTGTTTTACTCTGAAACAACAGCAATTAATACAAACGACTATATGACAAAGGGCTACACACTTTACGAAAATTTATTTTTTGAAGGTTTCCCGCTTGGTTTTGCAACTAAAGATGTAGTCGAAAAGCAAGACAATAACAATTGGGATGCAATACTGGTTTATCGCAATAACTTTGTTACAGATGAAGAATTTAAAGCGCTTCAAGGGTATTTAAACAAAGGTGGTACCGTTATTTTAGACTCAGCGCAAAGCTTGTCTTTAGACGAGTACGGGCATCCGCGTAAGGCTAAGTTAGTTGCCAGTAAAGGTAAGCTTATTGTTATGCCAAAAGGGGCCGATGTTGAAGCTATTAAACAAACTGCACTTGCAGAGGTTTCGGGTAGTACGCCTGATGTTGTTGTAAAAGTAGATAATGGTGAGTCATTTAAAACCACAACATGGCGTACTGTTAAGCAAGACAATGGTAGTTACCTGGTTAATATTTTAAATTTAGGCCACACAACAGCAACCGTTGATCTGTCGCTTAAAAATGGTAAATCTATTCATGTTAAAAACTTAATGACGAGCAATAAAATGAATACCAGCTTTGATATTCCTTCTGAGGGTGTCTTGCTTGTTGAAGTTACAGCTCAATAAATAGTTTTTTAGCGGGTACATACCTATGTGCTCGCTTTTCAATTAACACGATACATTAAGTTGTGGATAGTAAATGAAAACAAATAATAAGGTTAAACTAATAGCAATATCGTTGAGCTTAATCCTTGGTAGTGCAGGGGTTAATGCTCAGCCGATGCCTCATATTGCGCAACCAGGCGAAAATTGGGTTTTACAAACTGAACGCTCAGATGAGTTTGATATTAAAGATGCTGAAAAATGGAATTTTCAAACAGAAAACTACGGTGTTTGGTCTTGGAAAGATGAAAATGCCAGTGTTTCTGAAGGCATATTAAAACTAACCACTAAACGAGAAACGCATTTAAGAACGTTTTGGGATGGCTGTAATAAAACAAAAGTGCCTAATTATAGATTGTTTTACACTTCGGGAGTTGCTAAGTCTAGGGCAACAGGGAGTTACGGATATTATGAGGCACGTATAAAGGGTGCGGATAAATTTCCGGGAGTATCACCTGCATTTTGGATGTACAGCAAAATAGATCGTACTTTAACGAATGAAGGCGATGTGCAATATAGTGAAATAGATGTAGTTGAGTTAACTCAAAAACAGACGCTTCAGGAGTCGGACCACGACCTACATAATATTGTTATAAAAGATGGCGCACCCAAGTGGATGCGACCTGGTAGCTCGCCAGAAACAAACCATAATGGCTATCACTTACCATTTGATCCCAGTGAAGACTTTCATACTTATGGGGTTAATATAACCAAAGACGACATTACATGGTATGTAGATAACGTTCAGGTTGGCTATAAAAAGAATTTGTACTGGCACCGCGATATGAACTTAACATTATCGCAGGGCTTACGCGCACCGCATACACAATGGAAATGTAATCAATTTTATCCTTCAGATAATCAGTCTGCACAAGGTTTTCCAACATCAATGGAAATTGATTACGTGAGAACGTGGTTAAAGCAATAAAAACCCTAAAGCCCATTCTAATAAAGTGTAAATATTAGCCAAATTAAAATTTACTTGTTGCCAATATAAACATCATATGTTTATATTATTGAAATCAATTTTATGCTTTTATAATAAAGTACAGGCAGATTGCTAAAACACTGACGTAGCAATTTTTAGTTGTTTAAAAGGACACACACATGAACTTATTTAAAATAAAAATGGTGATGCTGTTAGGGTGCTGCACATTATTTGCTCCCAATTTATATGCAAAAGATGCAGAGCTGAAAAACTCTGAAGCCAAAAAGCCAAATGTGCTGATTTTACTGTTTGATGATATGCGCTTTGATACGTTTTCTTATCGTAATGGCCCAGTTTCAACGCCAAATATTGACGCATTAGCAAACGAAGGTACACGTTTTGATCAAGCGATGACATCTACTGGCTTATGCTCTCCTTCGCGCGCGGCTATGTTTACTGGACGCTGGGGACATAAAACGGGGCTTGACGATAACGTGGGGCTTTATCATTCTCGCCTTTCGGAGTTATCACTTAGTGAAGGCAGCGTAATTAAACGTGCAACAAGCGTAGGTTACGACGTAAGTTATGTAGGTAAATGGCACTTAGGTGCACAAGGCCCAGCACTGCGCGGTGCAAACTTTATGTGGGGGCACGATAAAGATGAAGAGCGTAATGGCCGTCCTTTTACGCCTTATGGTACACAAAAAAATGTTGCCCGTATGAATGCAGGTGAGCGCGATAAAAACGGCGAAAAGCACGATTACTACAAAACACTTCCGGGTACATACGCAGATACAGTAACAGCTAAAGAAGTAAACGAAGGCAAATTAATGCTGCAAAATGCGGCCAAATCAGACAAACCATTTTTTGGTATTGTTAGTTTTGAGCAACCTCATCCGCCGTACCGCGTACCAGAACCTTACGCCAGCATGTACGACTACAAAGACATAAAACTTCCTAAAAACTTTGGTATAGAACGTAAACATAAACCAATGGCACAAGATGATATTTGGTGGCCTTGGCACGATGTAAGCCACATGACTGAAACCGATTGGCGCAAAGCGCATAGTTTTTACTATGGTGCCATTGCCATGATTGATCACGCAGTTGGCGAGCTTATTAACACCGCCAAAGAAGAAGGTTTATACGACGACCTACACATTATTTTAGTAGGCGACCAAGGTAGTATGCTAGGCGAGCATAACCTTTATGACAAAGGCCCATATGCCTACGACGAATTAATGCGTATGCCACTTATTATTCGTGACCCTAGCCTTGAGCCTAAAATAATTAACCGCCAAGTGTCTATGCTAGACATAGCACCAACACTTCGCCAGTGGATGACACTACCCCTTGATGGCGACGAAGATGGGCGTTCACTTTTACCATTGATGAAACAAGGCGATAGTGCCGATGCTGGTAAAGATGATATTTCGTTATATGCCTACGAATGGTACAACGGCGGATGGTTTGGTATTAGAGCTATACGTACCCCTGAAATGAAATTTGTATGGAATCCAGGCGACAGCCGCGATGAATTATACGACTTAAAAAATGATCCGTACGAAATCACAAACCAAATAGATAATCCTAAATACAAAAAACAGCTTACTGATTTAGTGCATAAAATGGCAGGAGAGCTTAAGCGTATTGAAGACCCATCATTAACTAAATTTAATCACCACATGAAAGCTTTTTTATAGCCGAGTAATGCCCTTTGGTGGGCCTTAATTGGCCTGCTATTTTTTATTATCAAAATTGAGATTGGCACTATGAAAACACACACAAAATTATTGAGCGCTTTATCATCGCTTGCCTTATTAATTGGCTCTGCGGGCATACACGCAAGTGAACAAAAACCCAATATTATTCTTATTGTTGCAGATGACCTAGGTTATGCAGATGTTGGTTTTAATGGCTCTAAGGATATTATTACCCCAAATATTGATGATCTTGCTAAATCGGGTACTTCCTTTTCAGACGCTTACGTAGCGCACCCGTTTTGTGGCCCAAGCCGAGCGGCATTAATGACAGGTCGTTATCCTCATAAGATTGGCTCACAATTTAATTTACCGACACGCGGCTCAAACGTAGGCGTGCCTACTGACGCTAAGTTTATTAGTAAATTACTAAACGAAAATAACTATTTTACCGGTGCATTAGGTAAATGGCATATGGGCGATGCGCCGCAGTATCATCCAAATAAACGTGGTTTTGATGAATACTATGGATTTTTAGGCGGTGGGCATAATTATTTTCCTGACCAATATCAACTTCAGTATAAAAAGCAAAAGGCACAAGGCTTAAAAAATATTTTTGAGTACATTACTCCGCTTGAGCACAACGGCAAAGAAGTAAAAGAAACGCAGTACATTACTGATGCACTTTCGCGCGAAGCCGTTAATTTTGTAGGCAAAGCAGCGGACAAAAAAAATCCATTCTTTTTATATTTAGCTTACAACGCACCGCATGTGCCATTGCAAGCTAAAGATGAAGATATGGCGATGTTTCCTGATATAAAAAATAAAGACCGTAAAACATATGCAGGTATGGTTTACGCAGTTGACCGCGGCGTGGGTAAACTAGTAGAAACCCTGAAAAAAAATAATCAGTATGATAATACGCTTATCGTATTTATGAGCGATAACGGTGGCAAATTAAGTAAAGGCGCTAATAACTTCCCACTTAAAGCAGGTAAGGGCAGTACACAAGAAGGCGGTTTTAGAGTTCCTATGTTGTTTCATTGGCCTAAACATGTACCTGCGGGCAAGCGTTTTTCGCATCCTGTATCGGCACTTGACTTATACCCAACATTTGCAGCTTTAGCGGGCGCTAAAGTTGAAGAAAACCAACATTTAGATGGTACAAATATGTGGCCTGCATTTATTAAAAATGAAAACCCACATAAAGATGAGCCTATTTATGCACTTCGCCATCGTAAGGGTTACAGCGATGCTGCAATTCGTATGAACCAATGGAAAGCATTAAAAGTTAACCAGCAACCATGGCAGTTATTTAATATCGAAAACGATATTTCTGAAAAACACGATGTAAGTAAATCTAACAAAGCACTGTTAACCGACATGGTTCGCGAAATGGAAAAATGGAGCTGGGATAACCAACAGCCAAAATGGTTTCACGAAACGACTGAAGGTGCGAACTGGCGATTAGATGCCATGCCACGATTCGATAAAACGTTTAAAACAACTAAGTAAGTTTTATCAAATTCATGGAGACTTTATGAAAGTAAAAACAATTGTATGGCATGTTTCTTTGTTATGCATGGGCGCAAGCTTACTAGGTTGTCAACAAGCGAGTGCCCTAGCGGGTGCTCAGCTAACACCGGGTAAAACATTATTTACTGAGCAGCACCAAGCAATTAAATTAGAAAACAAAAATCGCCGTAAATGGGATAACGCATTAATAAGCGATTTAGACCACGACGGTTACCCAGATTTATTACTTACCGATCATGGTTATACCATTCGTTTGTATTGGAACAATAAAGGCGTTTACGACAAAGGGCGCGACCTTATTGTGGGTGATATGCACGGTATTGGCGTAGGCGATTACGACAAAGATGGCAAAATGGATATTTTGCTTTCACGTGGTGGTGGCTCTGGCGATAACGCGCGTAATGCTAAGTTATTTCACTTTAACAAAAGAGAAATTGTTGAAGGCGGTGAGTTTTCACCCAAACTGCCAACGTTGCGTGGGCGCACTAGTAAGTTTTTTGATGCCAATAACAACGGTCATTTAGATTTATTACTAATGGGATTCCCGCAGGCTAATAGCGGTAAACAAACCAGTAATTTTATTTATAAAAACGATGGTAGCGGCAATATAACCCACGCAGCTGATTTACCAAAAACTAATCGAGATGGTCAAAAAGTCCTTATTACCGACTTTAATAACGATAAAATTGACGATTTAGTGATTTACGGCGACGGTGCTTTACGTGTTTTAAAAGGCAATGGTGACTTTACCTTTAGTGACGTAACCGCCAATGTTTTACCTAATAAAATAATGGATGCGACGGGTGTTAGCGAAATCGATTTTGATAATGATGGTGACTTTGATTTATATATAAGTCGTGCTAACCCATTACAAGCAGGCGATACGTTTTTTGATGCTAAAAGCCACACATTTGGTTTTTACACCAAGCGTGGACCATTTAAATATGATGACTTACTTATTGGCGATACGCTTAATTTAGTTAACTACCAGTCACCTTATCCAAACCAAGATGTATTTGTAGGCGAAGGCACTTATAAATATAAATTTGAAGGTGAAAGGCACAGTGGTCAAAACGTCAATATTGTTAGCAGTAATGGCCTAGGCTGGGCCGATATCCAACCTAATAAAGGTTTGTATGTTGGTTATATAGGCAATGATAAATGGCGTATGGCGGGTAATACTTTTTCACCTACAACGGGTGTTGTAACCGGTGTTAAACATTATACGGTAAATAGAAAACCAATAGCTCCATCAGATTTGTTACTTAAAAATGAAAGTGGAAAATTTGTAGATGTGAGTGCTAAAGCTGGCATTAAAACAAATTTAAATACGACCGGCGTAAGTGTGGGAGATTTTAACAACAACGGCTACCAAGATTTGTTTGTTGTTAAACAAGGCAACTTGGTAACGCCTACATCGCAAATATTGTATTTAAATAATGGCGATAACACATTTAGCCAAGCGACTCATTCGGGATTAATAACAAACACCTTAGGTACCATTGGCTCAGGCGCAAATGTATTTGATTACAACTTAGACGGCCAGGTCGATATTATTATGAATAACGACAGAGGTCAGTGGCACTTATTTAGTAATCAAGCCAATAACAGTAATCACTATGCATTACTGCGTATAAGTAATTCACTTAAGCATAATGCAAGCCCAATTGGCGCTATAGCGACACTTAAAGGCTGTGGTAAAACCCTTACAAGGCGCGTGTCGCCTGATGCTGCACCTTATACACAATCATTTGATAATGTGGTTCATTTTGGTTTAGGCCAGTGCAACGAAATAGATAACGTAAGTGTGCGTTACAGCAATGGCGAAGTAATCAGTAAATCTAAGGTTGGGACAGATCAAGTAATCAATTTTTAATTACAACGTTTGATTACGACAAAGTTAACTATGAGAGGTAAAAAGCAAGGTTTGGTAACAAGCCTTGCTTTTTTTTCGCAAAAAATTAAGAGTAAAAGAGAGCAATAATGAATAAAAATAACATCACTCATCTTAAAAATAAATTAGCGGGTTTAGTGTGCTTATTTACTGTGTTTGGTTGCAGTACCCACACGGCTCAAAGCAATAATAAAAATATAAATAAAGGGGGAGAAAGTGCATCTTTAGCGTCTGTTAAAACGTCTAATACACTGCTTGAGAGTGCGAGTTTATTTGCATCACTCCCTGATTATTGCCCAACCCCAGACGCTTTTGCTGTCTCTCCTTCAGGAGAGCTTACTTTATCGTGTGTTAACTATGCCAATAAAGGGCTACAAGCGGGTGTGCTGGTTAATATTAATAATGATAAAACGTTTACTAAAATAGCCCAGTTGTCGGGGCCAAATAATAAAGGGAAGGGCCGTCCTATGGGCCTTGCCTATGCCCCCGATGGCTCGTTATTTATAGCCGATAACCAAGGTGCTGGCAAAGCTAGATTACTTAAACTCACCTTAAAAAATAACAAAGTCATCAATACTCAAATAGTAGCAAAAGGCATGAGTTCGCCAAATGGTGTGCGCTATCTAAATGGCTATATTTACGTAACTCAACTGCGTGTGCCAAGTAAAAATAAGACCGAGACTCTCAGCGGGATATATCGTTTTAAAGCTACAGATACCAATATATTAGTGACTAACAGTACAGATGATCCGCATTTATTGTTTTTGGCTAAAACAATTAATAAGCAACGTAAATTTGGACTTGATGGCTTAGTGTTTGACTCACAGGGTAACTTGTTTGTAACCAACCTAGGTGACGACTTAATTTATAAATTAACGTTTGATACAAACAACAACCTGCTTGGCCAAAGTACCTATGCAACACTTCCAAAAGGAAGTGGACCTGATGGCTTAACTATAGACCCTCAAGGTAATTTATACGCTGCAGGTTTTTTAACTAATCAAGTTATAAAAATTGATACAAACCAAAATGTAACCGTTATTGCATCGTACCCCGATAACAATTCAGAAAATGGTGAATTAGACCAACCCGCCGATATTATTTATTATAAAGGCTCTTTGCTTATGTCGAATTTTGACTTGCTTACAGGCCCAGGCATTATCAATACTGGGCATGGCAAACCTTATACGGTAAGTGAAATTAAGTTACATAATAAATAAGGTTTTAATTTAAGTTAAGCGCTTAAATTAGGTTCTTAAATTAAAATCGTGTGTATTGCCGTGTATGTATGAGCTTTAGGTTTATGGGTAATACATTTGGTTTACCACTTTCAAAACTGCTGATTGGCAGCTTTTGATAGCTGTAAATACTCTAATGAGCATAAATTAATATTATAAACCCTCGTAAATTTCTTTCTGAACAACTCAATTTTGATCATTTTCAACAACATTTTTTATTTATTAATGGGGCTTTTGGGTCTCTTTTTTTGTTTTGTATAAAAAATAAAAATATCTACGTTACTTTCACTTAAATATTAATGAATTTAAATTGTTTAAAAACAGCGGTTTAAATTGCTTCGTTTGAAAAAGAAACAAAAATGTAAAAACCAAAGTAAACAACTTGTAAATATAAACATCATATGTTTAACTTGATCGCAAGTTAAGCAAAGCTCTGAAACGAAATTAGGATACTAGGACGTTCATTCATTTTATCTGTGGCGCTTAACTAACAATAAAAATAGACAACATCATCACACACTGGCATTGAGAAAAACGATGCCGATAAACAGGAGAGCACACAATGCAGCATAACTTTAGGTTATCAGCAGTCTCTGCAGCTATTATTGCTTCGCTTATTTCATCATCTGCTTTTGCACAAGAAGATGAAGAAAAAGAGAAAATAAAACTACAAAAAGATATCGAAATAATTGAAGTCCAAGGAATCAAAAGTAGCTTACGAAAAGCGGTAAACGCAAAGCGCTTTTCCGACAACGTAAGTGACTCAATTCATGCTGAAGATGTAGGTAAATCAACAGATCAAAACATCGCTGATGCACTATCTAGAGTAACAGGGGTGAGTATTCAAGAAGAAGGCGGTGAAGGGACTCGTATATCAATTCGTGGTGCCGGACCTTCTTTAAATCAAATATCAATGAATGGTGTAGCACTTACCGGCGGGCTAAGTACCGATGGCTCTAGTGCGGGTGCTACTAACGATAACAGTGTTGATTTAAGCTCTTTTTCGTCAGATATATTGTCATCTATCGATGTAATTAAAACATCTTCTGCTGATAACGATGAAGGCTCACTCGGCGCAAGTGTTGTGCTTAGAACTGTAAAACCGCTAAATTTAAACAAACCACGTCGTTCTTTTACGGTTGAAGGGCGCTACAACGAGTTTTCTGATGAAAGTGACTCACGCATTAATTTTAGTTTTTCTGATAAATACTTCGACGACACCTTTGGCTTTATTATAACCGCCTCTAAAGATACCCAAAAAACACGACAAGATCGTATCAATACCGATTGGGCTAACGGCGCAATTCCTATTGTTGATTTAGATGATGCAACTGGCCGTACAGCACATGACACTGTTACAGGCAAAGCAATCAGGGTACTTGGCAATCAATGTGATGCTGATGGAAATAAGCTTTTTGGTGAAAATGGAGAAGCATTATTAAATCCACTGAGTTCACTTAATAATTACGACCCTGAAACGCAAATATTACATGAAGGTGATTTATTTGTTTTAGCGCGTGAGGTTATTGATTTTACATTAAATAATGACCAACGAGATCGCTTGTCAGTGTCTACAGGTTTTCAATACCAACCAACAGAGTCACTCGATATTCAGCTAGATGTAACTCATACAGAGCAAGATGTGTTAACCGACAGTCAACGACTGCGTTTAAACATGGGACCTGTAACACCTTTAATTTATGCCGGTGACGACAATACAGCACTAAACGGGGTTGATTTATCGACCAATACCTTGCAGCAATCAAGTAGCCGCTCTACAGGTGGTAACTTTGTTCGCTCCTACGGACTTAGAGAAATTGATACTAATGTAGCGTCACTCGATATTGATTATCAGGTTACCGATTCATTAAATATGAATGTAAGAGCTGGTTTTTCTAAAACGACAGATGAAACACCAGACGATGATGAAAAAGACCGTTACATCTCTATTAGTACAGCTACATGGGGCACGGCAGGTCGTCAAATAGTTGAATCAATGCCCGATGGTAGCCACGAAATGGTTGGCTACGACTGTGGCAGCAATGGAGAATGTAGTTACTCAACTGGCGTTACTCCAGGGGAATTTGATGCCTTTGATGGTACGTCTAATGCGGTATACAGCCGTTTTAATCCGTATGACATGGAGCACAATCACTTAGGTAGTTTAGTGCTTCGTAAAAACAAATTAGCGGATACAAACAAGTCGCTTTTTGTTGATTTTGACTATGCGCTTGATGGCGACTTTATTAGATCGCTTGAATTTGGAGTTAAGTGGTCAAATCGTAAAAAAGATGTCTCTATTCAAAATAGAGCAACCACAAATGGCAGTGATTTAATAGATTTAGAAGACCCTGATCAAGCGTTTGAAGTACGTGGGCTTGGTACAATTCGCTTAGCCGATATAGTAGCTGATAGTGCCTATCCTTACGATAATTTTGGTGAAGATATTCAATCAGATCGCTCTGCACAGTTTTTTAATGGCTGGCCGTTACTTGATGCCGAAAAAGCGCTTGAAATTGTTTCAGGTAAAGATGCAGGCGAAGTAGGTATACGCGAAACCATTACAGGCAGTCGTAATATTGAAACCGAAACAAAAGCCGCTTATTTTAAAGCAAACTTTGAGCTGATGGATGGCAAGCTAACAGGTAACTTAGGCCTTAGGTATGTAAAAGATGACACAACAGCAACAGGCGTAGGCGGTATTAACTATACGCGTTTTCCACAAATGGTTGATGCGTATAATTTGTTAGTTGAGCGTGGTTTAGCAAATACAAATTTAGATGCCTGCCCAGCAGCTGTTATGGGGGTATCTGACACGGGGCAGCCTGATCATCGTTACACACCAGCAAACGATGCTGAGCTACAAAATTGTTGGGCATGGCAAATCACTCATGCGTATAACCGCTCAAATCCAGCTACTTTCCCTGTTGATCCGCAAACGGGTCAATTTGTAATTCCCGGGGCTGATGGCAACACAGGATTGGGTGTAAATCAGCAAGTGTTTGTAGATGAAAATGGCAACATTATAGCTAACAATGCATTGCCTTCTTTAATTTACGACAGCAACGGAAATTTAGTTCCAACGTCAGCTAATGCATGGGCACACTTTGCAAGTAACGGACAAATTTGGCCATTTTTAGACAGAACAACTTCATTTACAGGAACACAAGGTAGCGGACGTGAAGTACAAGACCGCGTTGCATGGGTAACTAAAAAAGGCGGACATGACGCTTATTTACCTAGTTTAAACTTAAATTATGCAGTTAACGACGAAATGATTGCACGTTTTGCTGTTAGTAGAACAATGACGCGCCCTCGTTTTGATTCATTAAACCCACGTACACAAATTTTTGAGCAACAATGGGACTCTGCTAATGGCTCAGCAGGTAATGCAAATTTAAAACCGCTTAAATCAACCAATCTCGACTTGTCTTATGAGTGGTACTTTAGCGATTCAGGTTTACTTTCAGCTGCGTTCTTTTACAAAGATATGAAAGACTTTGAAGAAACGGTGGTTGTTCCGTATCACTACAAAGATGTTAGGACCGAATACGATTTACAAACAGCCGATTTATTACTTGATTACGATGAGAATAGAGCACCAGGTGGCGAAGAAGATTGTATGCCACTTAGGCAAGTCGCGGGCTTTTTTGACCAATGGCGCATTGAATGTGACGTTGTAAACGTAACCACAGTAACCAATGGTAAAGGCGCCGATATTAAAGGTGTTGAACTAGGTTACAACCAAAATTATGACTTTTTACCAAGTTATTGGGGTGGCTTAGGTTTAAACATGAACTATACCTACCAAGATTCAGAATCTGATCGTCAGCAGGTAGGTAATACCGATATATTTTTAAAACCACTACCACAACCTTTCACTCCAAAGCATTCCCTAAATACAACACTGTATTGGGAACAAAAAGGGATTCAATTACGTTTAGCGAGTCGCTACACCGGGGATCAATTAGTTAACCGAGGTTTAGTTGGCGGCGCTACATGGCAAGAGGCAACCCATCGTTTGGACTTTAGCTCAAGTTATAAAATTAATAAAAACTTTAGCTTAACTTTTCAGGCACTTAACTTAACTGATGAAACTAACCGAATTTATTACACCAGTTCATTTAGTCGTAATGCGTTTGAAGCTAACTCGCAAGAGGTTGTGCTTGATGAAGGTAATGCAATTGAAGATGGCAGTGTGACTACTTCGCGTACAGCATCAGTTTGGAAAACAGGTCGTCAGTTCCGTGTTGGTCTTCGCGGTACCTTTTAATTGAGAAACTATTAGCAGCGGGCCACGTTAGGCGCGCTGCCTTACAAATCTTGGAGAGTAAGATGAAACATAACTTACTAATAAAAACAGCAATTAGCAGTATTATATTTTCAGTATTAACAGGGTGCGGCGGAACGGATGAAGGTTACGATCCGCAGTTTAAATCTGACTTAGCACTTGTAATCGATACCGCAGTGATCACGAGCACATTAAATGAAGAGTCCGGAGTTCAAGAAATTGATTTACTGCAAGGCGTAACAATCGACGGTAAACCAGCCTCTGAGTCAGGTGCAACCATAAACGTAAGTGAGTTAGAGTTTGTGGCTAATAATAATTTCACTACCCCACAAACAAGTGCTAATACTATTGCATCACACCGAATTTCACCTTTCACGCAATCAAGTGATAGCACTAAATTAGTTGTAAATACCGATGCGTTTTCGGCGGCATTAAGACAATGCGACCAAACCGATATAAGAGGCGCTTTAGATGGCGATGGTAACCCTATTGCTGATGGTAACTTAGACTTTCCGAGCCAAGTTATTTATAACATGACATATTCTATCAATAATGGTGCAGCTATTGCTGCGGGCGGCGCACTGCCTACACGTACATTACAATTAACTGTCAATGCGATTGATGATGTTGTAACTGAGGTCAGCGTCTCGCCGATTGAAATCCCTGCTGGTGGTCAAGCAAGTGTATTCGCATCAGCGATACCAAATTACGCGTGTAACCCCGCACTTGTTTACTCAATTGCAGATGAAGATATTGCAACCATTGATGAAAATGGCCTTATTAGCGCTAAAAATACCGGTGAAACGACTATTACAGCCACAAGTGTTGATAACCCCGAAGCTTCAGCAAGCGCCACACTTACAGTGACAGGTGCTTTTAGTCTTGCAATAACAAACGACGATAAAAACGAGTTAGGCGCTTCTTCAGGTAACAAGGACGTTCCAATCTGTGTGGTCAGTGGTGTAGAAGTGCAGCCGGCTTTACTAAACGCAGAGTTAAGCGGCGAATATACTTTTGATTGGACACTTAACGATGAAGTTTCATTTACGAAAAGCTTAACCGCAAAAAGCGGCTTTGGAGAAGTACTTGCCATTAAAGCACCTACAACAATAGACAGCCCAAATACGGTAACGGTTGAACTTATTGATGGCGATACAGCAAGTACACCTTTATCACTTATTTCGCAAAAAAGTATTACGGTTAATACTGTTAATAACCAAATGTGTGAGCCGGGTGTGTCTGAACACGAAGCAGGCTTTAACACCGACTTTAACCTCAATGGTGAAGGCGCACCTTATAAAGGTAATGCCACTTATAGTGTATCGGCAACCTCTGTGTCGGGTAATGGTCGTTCGCTTGAAATTACAGCGGGTACTGCTACTCAAGGTGAAGCGAATACACCGTACTCTTTTGCAACTCAGCAAGTTTGGAATAAACAACGCAACTGGTATAGCGCCAACTATGGGCGTGGTGCTGAGTCTGTTGGTAAAACATACCGTTATGCCGTGTGGGTTAAGTTAAATCAAGTGCCTGTTGAACCCGTTACGTTACGCCATGTGGTTGTACCGTGGGTTTATGACGGCATACCTGAGGATGCAAATGGATTTACAGGTCGTTACTCAGAAGCCGGCTTATTTAGCGCAGCACTCGCAGCTACTACGCAGTGGCAATACATCGAGTTTGTAGAGGATTCAACTAATCAACGGGACTGGGCTATTCCAGCTACATGGAGCTCAATTACCGATGTGTTTACCCTTTGGGAAGTGTATGGACTGCCAACGGGTGATTCAATCTTGATTGACGATTACGCAGTTACACGTACCGATATTATAAGTGAATAACAGCTTGACCAAATATTAGTTATTGCTGTTATTACTATTTATTCAGTAATGGCTATTTTAGCAACGATGTGCCGATTGAGGCACATAACTCACACGTTAAATAGGATTACCTATGAAATTCACACACACACAAAAGAAGAAAGTTACGTTTTGCACTCTTTTACTAAGTGCATCAATTAGTTCAGCTTACGCAGACTCAATTGGTAATAAAGCAGGGTATTTTACAAATACTATTACTAATACCGTAGAAGCGACAATCACTAATACGGGACAATGTGGTACTAGCAATAGTGCATCTACTCCAGGTCAATGTACTAATAAAATTATAAATGCACTCAATGCTGCATCAGCGGTTAGTGGTGTAGTAGTTATTAAAAAAGGTACTTATACTTTAAATCGCATTGTTATGCCCTCTAATGTTCGCCTTGAAATAGAACCCGATACTATTTTAAAAATGAATCAAAATATTTTGTTTGATTTTGGTAAAAGTGGCGGCAATGGAGCAAAAGCAGAAAATATTGAAATAACCACAACGGGTGCAAAAACAAATGCGACCCGAAATGACCGTTTTATTATTGATGTAAATACTAATACTATTTTTCAGGATAAACGGATGGTGAGAGTTGGTTATGCCGAAAATTTCTCTATTTCTCGTCTACATCAAAAAGATAACTTCTCGCAAACACCCAATATATTTTTAGTCGCAGATGATAATGGCCAACCAGGTGTTAAAACTGACGCTGGTGGTACTAATATAAATCGCAATGTTGTATTTAACTCAAGTTATGCTCGCATACCTAAAAAAGGTTATTTAGCTGACATCAGTGGAGAAAAAATAGCAACAGGGTATGCCGTTATTCAACCTTTTAGTGGCGAAGATTTATACTTTAAAAATATAAGCGGTGAGCGTGGTATTACAGTGCGCATAGAGCCTGGCAGTGGTTTAGTAACAGATCGCTTAAACCGAGCTGGTCCACGTATCGGTGCATACAGAAACATTATATTAGAAGATATTAGTAATACAGGTGGGTTTGCAGCCATATTTTTAAAACCGCATACAAAAATAAACGAAAACATAGAAATTAAAGGCACAACTGAAGGTAAAAATAGCACTTTTGTTATTTGGGCTGACTCAGGCAGTGCGCCGGTATGGGCTGATACGGACGACATAGGTTTTACGCGTGGATATTTTACTGACACTAAAATAGGCGGCACGGTAAAGCACATTGTTAGTAATAAAAACTTTAAGTCAGATATCACTAAAGCTGGTAGTTACTTTTTACCGCGAGAGGGTATTCGTGATACTGCATCAAATGGCTCTAACGGTAATTTTCAGTTGTTTAAATTGCCTCGCGATGGTTCAGGCGCTCGTTGGTTAGGTCAACCCATAGCACCAATTGCAGTAGTGTCTTCATATTCTCAAAGTGATGTAGGGAATGACTTAGTTAAGCGTTACGACAACCCTTTACTTACTGTTGATGGTGATATTGAAGCCCCAGCTCAAGCATCTGGACAAGATTTAGATGAAGGTAGCAATAACACACTAAGAAAGCGTTATAGAAAGTTTGGCGGTCGATACAACATTAAAATTAATGCTGCTATACAAGCTGACGCTACACTTGATTATTCATTATTAGGACTTAATGCAGGTGATATTACGCGTAATCGATCGACTATTTATCGCGAAAATGCCATTGATGGAACTAATCAAAATGGTGGCAGTATTAAAAGCGCCACCGATTTTATTACCAAATAACTGCGCCGTTTAATTTTAATCCCATAGTTAGTTTAGCTATGGGATTTTTGTTTTGAACTCGTAATTAGGGCGTGTTGATCTTTGGTGGGTGAATTTGCAGCAGACTGTTTGGTTTTTAGGCAAGGCAGAGTCTATGCAGTGTGGTTATTCCCCATAAATAGGCGATAACGCAGCATAAAGACCAAACATGCGCTGCCCTTTGGGTTCTTTCTAGGGACGATTAACTCTTTGTTGCTCGGTTTTTACTTAGCCCACTAGGTTACAAACCTCGCGCCGCGATTTAATCGCCCCTAGATTGAACAAATTTCAATCCACAAAGATCAACATGCCCTAAATATTCCCTAACATTAATTTTAAAATCTGATTTATAGGATGCAAAATTTTATATGAATACTTTACACATTAAAAAGCCAGCAATAAGTGTAATTGCTCTTAGTATGTTGATGTTTTTTGGTAGTAAGAGCGCTTCGGCTAATGAGTTACTACTGCCACTAACGGATCCCCAAAATGAAGGCGAGTGGGTTTTAAACACTCAAGTAAGTGATGAATTTGAAGCCAGCAGTATCGATGAAGAACGTTGGTACATTGTGGGTAAAATAGAAAACGGTAAACCTATTTATAAGCATCCAGATAATCCAAATAAAAAAGTATGGAAAGGCCGCGCACCTTCGCAATTTTCGGGTAATAACTACCGACTAGAAAATGGCAAACTAAAGCTAGAAACACGGTGGGAACCCGACTTTCCTTTTGAAGAAAAAATACATAAACCCGTGTTTGGCGATGCACTTAAATACGAAAACCTGACAACGGCATGCTTTATTGGCAGAAAGTCTTTTCAGTACGGATACATAGAAATTAAAAGCAAAGCCGCTGATGCGCAAGTGAGCAGTGCATTTTGGTCGATGGGCGAAAAGTTAGAAGTTGATTTTTTTGAATTATTTGGCGATTCGCTCGACCCTAAAAAAGATCACATAGACAGTGAATTATGGTGGTCAATCCGCGATTGGAATAAAAAGGTAATGGGCAAGCCCACTTACACAGAACGAAAAGACTTAGGTTTTAGAGTAGCCGATGACTTTCATGTGTATGGAATTGATTGGAGCGCCCAAGGAATTAAATACTATGTTGACGGTAAATTATTTAGCGAAGTATCTGCAGAACAAGCTGATGCCTGGGCAAAAGAGCATCGCGGGGTTGATAAAGGTTACGTAGCCACTAAGCCACTGTTTTTATGGCTTGATCAGGAGACTTTTCCTTGGCATGGCGTACCAAAAAGTAAAGAAGAGCTTGAACGTAATAGCCCTGAGGGCAAAAAAGATGATGGTGTGGTCGACTTTGAAATTGAATACATCCGTGTGTGGCAACAAAAACCATTACAGTCAGTTAAGTAAGGAGTGGGTTAAATGAAAAAAAATAGTAAGCCAGCAAACACGTTATTTTGTTTATCACTGATCGCTACAAGTGTTCTGCTTTATGGATGTAACACCACTCAAAGGGCAAGCAATGAAACGCTAAGCGACAACAGCAGTAATAAATTAATGTTTAGCGAATCGCACAATATCATACCTTTTGAGCCACTATCGCGTCGTAAATGGGACAGTGCGTTGATTGCAGACTTTGATAAAGACGGCTATCAAGATGTATTAATTACTGAGCATACCCACGCAGTAAAAATTTTTTGGAATAACAAAAACAATACCTTTTCAGCACCACAGATAATTATTAAAGGCGACACACACGGCGTGGCTGTTGCTGACTATGACTTAGATGGTCGTATGGATTTAATAATAGCCCAAGGCGGTGGTGGAGGCCTAAAACCGCGTTTACCTGTATCGTTTCAAATAAATCATGACCGTACTGTTGAAGGTGGAGAAACATTTGATGATTTTGAACGTACACGCGGACGTGCGGTTAAATTAATTGATGGTAATAACAGTGGCACTTTAGATTTAATGCTCTCTGCTTTTCCACTTAAAAAGCAAAAAAAGGGAGCTAATCATATATATAAAAACGAAGGGCATAATCAATTTAAGTTTGTCGATTACTTACCTACTGCAAAATGGCTTGGATATAAAGCCTTAGTTAGTGATTTTGATAATGACGGGCACGATGATTTATTTTTTTACGGTGGAGATGACATTGTTGCAGCGCAGAGTAAATCTGATTTAGGTTATAAAAATAAAAGTAAGGCTGTACTAGGAAATAATCGCAATATTAGCCATGTAAGCAGCATGACCGAAATCGACTTTGATAATGACGGTGACTTTGATTTATTTTTAACCCGCGCTAAACACCAATTTGAACAACACACTTTTTATGACGCTCAATCTCAAAATTTTGCTTTTTTTACTCGTAACGAAGCATTTAAATTTGAAGATTTTAAAATCGAAGGCAATTTTGAAATAGAAAACCTCCAAATGGCTTACCCCCATTTTAATGTGTTTATTGGCAAAAATAGTGCGCCTTTAACACTCGAAGGGCATGGCGGTAGTGAACGTACGGTACAGGTAACAAAAGAGCAAGCTGCTGGCTGGCCTAAAAAACTACATAAAAAAGGTTTATACATAGGTTACTTAGGTAACGATACTTGGCGCGTAGCGGGGGATACTAAATCGCCTACAGCGGGTGTTATTAAAAGAGTGACTAATTCACCCAAAGTAAAAGGGCTTGAGCCATTACCAGCGGTATTATTAGAAAACCAGCAAGGTAAATTTGTTGATGCAACAGCCAAACTCAATATTAATCTTAGCGAACCCACAACCAGTGCTGTAGCCGGGGATTTTAACAACGATGGTTGGAGTGACTTATTTGTATTACGTTATGGCAATCCGGCAAAAGCTAACGAGCAGCTACTGTATTTAAATCAGCAAGGTAAAGGTTTTGAGACTTTACAAGACCATGGTGTTATTTCAACTGAGCTTGGAGCAACAGGGGGTAGCGCACAGGCCTTTGATTACGATAATGACGGCGACCTTGACTTAATTTATTCAAACGAGCGCGGCCGTTGGCATTTATTTACCAACAACACAGCTTTAAACGCGCAGCATAATTTTTTAGTCACTAATATTGGTTACTCACTTAACGCTGGTGTGTCGGCATTGGGAGCTACTGCGACTATAAAAGCGTGTGGGCAAACTTATAAACGCGTTGTAGGCGCAACAGGTGCTGGCTTTTCACAAAGCGAAAACAGCAAGCTACACGTTGGTTTAGGTACGTGTACAAAGATAAATAATGTATCGGTTCGTTGGAGTAATAATGAACATGTAGATATTAGCAATGCGGTAATAAATGATGCTAACGGGCAGTTAGTTGGTAGAAAAGAGCCATTGTAAGTAATTTAAATAATAAAATGCAGATAGAAAAATAGCGCTTAATTAGCGCTATTTTTTTATATTCAGTTTTCGTTATGTATTAAAAGCTATATTGAACGCTTGCCCCCACATAACGACTCCAGTCACGAGGGTAGAATGCTTCCCCAAAACCTTCAGAGTTTATACGTTGGCGAGTAGTGTACGACTTATCAAATAAGTTTTTAATGAATACACTAAACTGTAAGTTATCTTTGCTTACGCTTAAGTAACCATCCCAAATGCTTGACGATGGGTTAGCTGATTCGCCAAAGGCAAGTTCGTTAATTGATTGTGTATGGCTGCCATTATAACGCCAAACTGCACGTGTATTAGCATTCCAGCCTGTATCAGCAATTTGTGTATTATATGAAATAGTACTTAAAAATTGTTGCTCAGCATTATTAGGGAAAGATAAACCCGTTTGATCAAAGCTCTGACGGCCTGTTGAATCAGTTGTACAACGAGAAGCAAGTAAACCACCATCACCAGCAGGACAGTTTATAGGTGTATCAGCAAAGTCCTCGTAGCGAGCATCAAAATAAGCGTAGTTAAACGACCACTTTAATTTATCTGATATTTTAACCACTACATCGGCTTCAATACCGGTTGAACGTGCTTGTGCTGCGTTTACATAGCCTGCAAAAATAATGTTATTTTCTTCATCTATTACACGGCTGGCACGTACTTGATAATCGTCAACTCTCATATCAAAGTACGTAAAGTTAAACAGTAAATCGTTATCAAAATAAGCTGAACGCAGACCTACTTCAAAGTTTGAAGAGTTTTCAGGATCGGTAGGGAAGTTGTCTGCATCGGCAGGATCGGTATTTGTTGTTACAAAGTAAGATGCCCCTTTATAGCCGGTAGAATAATTCACATAACCGCGAATATCATCAGTAAAGTCATAACCTACAACCGCTTTGTATATAAATGCGGTGTCTGAGTTATCAAATTTAGTTGGCGCGTCTTGGCGTAAAATAAGCGATGGATCTGTTTGAGCAAGTTCTAATACTTCATTGAATGTTTCCATTCCAACACCTGTAGAAGGTGTTGCCAAATCTGTACGTGCAAAGGTTGCATCACTTTTTTCGTGTAATAATCTAAAACCAAAAGTAGCATCTAATTGCTCAGTTATTTGGTATTCAAGTTGTCCAAAAATAGCGACGTTTTCAAAACCAGTTGTAAAATCACCACTATTTAGTAAGCGAGAAGGTGTTAGTAATGAGCGGTCGTCATCGCCAGTAGTTGCATAGTTAGCTAAAAAAGCATCGGTAGATTGCTTTGAATAACACCCTGTTAATTCGCCGCCTTCAATAAAGCCACGGTTACCTGCAATACAACCGTCACGTATTTCAGAGCGCTGACCGTCGGTATCATGGTAAAAAAGACCTAATACCCAATCAAATTTTTCATTATTAAATGACGAAATACGAAACTCTTGTTGAAGAACATCAACCGATTCGTTACCACCAAAAGCGGTTCGCTCTACAGGAAAATTAATAGTAAAAAATGCTGAACTGTTATATAAATCAAAATCTCTGTAGCTACCATTATAGCTAAGTGTAATTTCATCATTTAGGTAGTAATCAGCCGATATTGAAAAGCCAAAATTTTCTGTTCTACCAAAGTTACCTTCTGCATTACGTGATGTAACCGGGCCGCCGGCTTCTTCAAAAGTAGACTCAGGATTTACACGGTTATAGGTTGTGCCTTCAATAGTGCCATCGTCTTTTACATTAACGATTGGACGAGGGCCAAAATCTGGGTTTATTCCACCTAAACGAGTAAGAGAACAACAATTTGTGTCTGTCTCTGAATATTCTAAGCGAAATAGTACGTTTAGCTCTTCACCGTTGTCGTACAAAAGTTGGCCGCGACCAGCTTTCGTTGTTTTTGCGCCAATAGTGTAATCTTCTTCACCAGGCATGGTGTTTTTTATCCAACCATCAATATCACTGTATTGTGCGTTAAATCGAGCTGCCCAGTTTTCGTTAAGTGGTACATTTACGGTGCCGCTAAAATCAGTGCCATCAAACTCAGTAACTTGTGCTCTAACCGTGCCTGAAACTCGGTCATCTAGTTGCGGCTTTTTAGTTACATAATGCAATAGGCCTGTTGATGTGTTTTGGCCAAATAAAGTCCCTTGTGGGCCGCGCATTGCTTCTACACGCTGTACATCTGAAATAGGTAAGTTAAGCATTGATTGGCGAGGTAATACTTCACCATCTATAACGACTAGGTTTGAAGACTGTAAGCCAATTGAATTTGTAAAAGTGCCTATACCACGTGTTTTTAATGTTGTAGTTCGTATTTCACTGCTGTCATCAATGCCAAAACCAGGTAAGTAGGTGACTAGATCAAACCCATTATCTATACCAATTTCTTGAATTAAATCACCGCTTAGCACTTCGATTGAAGAGGGAACTTCTTTTAATGCTTGATCGCGTTTTTGTGCGCTCACTAAAATAACTTCAAAATCGTCTGAATTGCTTTTAGCTTGTTTTGCGGTTGTTTCTTCTTGTGCATATGCAGTGTGTGTGAAAGCTGATAAAGAACAACATGCAAGTAATATTGCTGTATGCAATTTACTGTGTTTAAGCATTTTAACCACTCCGTTTCTTCATAATTACTGTGTGTGCAGATAATGCAACGGCAGTATCTGTTATTTAGAATCAGGCTAATTAAACAGCGACTCTTAATTGCGATAAAGCTATAAGCAATCAAGAAGTGTAAATAATCACGAATGATTCATTCTAACAATTTAAACATATGATGTTTGCAAGTGCAATGTGTTGATTACTTGTTTATTAAATGTTGCTTGTGATATTGAGGTTATAACCTTGTATTACCGTTTAAGTAACACAAGATTATTAAGTTAAGTGTTTGAATTTTAATCTCTAATCTAAATTACAAATTTAGAATGAAAAATAATTCAATTTTTAAAAATTATTTTAAACGAGCAAAAAAGTGGTAATCCTCAGCATTTTTAAGCTTTTGAGCAAAGCTCATTCCTAAATTTTTAAGCTGCGGCGCATTATTATAAGCACCAATTTTGAGTTTTAATTCACTCACGGCTTGCGCTGTTGAGCCAATGCTATCTAGTGCTAAAAAGTATAAATAAGCGTATTGCACGTTATTATTCTCAAGTGCCATTGCGTGTTTAAACGAGTCAACCGCAGCGGGTTTGTTACCGCTTCTAATAAGCGCCATACCGTTTGCATAGTGCAGCGACGCAGACGTAGGTACGGCCTTTAAACCACTGTTTAACGTGCTTTGCATTTTCGCTGTTTGACCAAGGCGATAATAAATATCGGCTAAATTTACATAACTTGCATCAAAGTAAGGGTCAACGCTAATGCCTTTTTGTAACGACGTTATAGCACCGTTTATGTCTTGTTTATTAAGCGCGAGCATACTTTGATTGATGTTGCCTTCACCGCGCCATGTATTGACGGTATTGGCGTGTGCAAGCTCTATAATTGATTGATTAAGCCCGTTTAACTGCGCTGTTGTTTGGCTTAGGTTTTGCGCTGCAGCAACACGCACCGACTTTAATTTGTCGGTTAATAGTTGTTTGTAGCTTTTTAAGCGCTCTGCTTCGGGGAGTAAAAAGCCTACTTTAGCAATCGCTAAGCGAATAAGCGGGAGCGGCGAATTAACCCAACTTTTTACTGTGGCATCGTTTAGCTCAGCGCCCGAATTACCTAAATAGGCAATTGCACTGGCGCGGTCTATTTCATTTAACGAAAAGTCATTAATTAAGCTCATATGTGCATTTTGCGATATCGCTTTTAATGAGCGCAGTTCAAGCATACTGTGCTCGCTTGCACTCAAAGCCGGTGCTTTACCATGCCATTTTTCAAGCGTGCTTGCTGCCCATTCGTTGGTTTGACCGTCGTGGCATTGCACACACGCATTA
>NZ_WTLA01000012.1:0-472 GCF_011378845.1 Pseudoalteromonas sp. Z9A4 | reverse complement strand
TCAGGGCGCGGAATTTTAAAGCTGTGGTCGCGCCTGTCATCAACGCCCATGTATCTGTTGGTTGGCATGTGGCAGCTAACACATTGTGCACCGGTTGATTGTTCTTTATGACGATGATGCTCGGGTTTGTTGTATTCGCTGGCACTGTGGCACTGTAAGCACAGCCCATTCGTTTTTGTTTTAACTTTCATGGTGTGTTTATCGTGGCAGTCAACACAGTTAACCCCGGCTTTGTACATTTTACTTTGTGCAAAAGAGCCAAACACATACACTTCTTCTTTAATTTGGCCATCGGCGTGATACAAATTCGGTTCTAAAAATGAAGGGCTAAATTGATCCAAAAACGCTTGGCTGTTATCAAAGCCATCAGTCAGCGGGCTTCTAAGCGAATGACACGCATAACAGCCTTGCATAAAGCTGTTATCGCGCGGCTCACCTTGCCAAGTAGCAATTTTATTATCGCCAATTATTT